>NZ_JBQKKM010000016.1:0-93078 GCF_052116745.1 Niallia sp. Sow4_A1
CTTTTAAACTTAGATGTGTAAATTGTTTTCCGAGGTGCCCACATGACTCATTGGGGCGAGCGCCGAGGCGCTTCGTCCCGACGCTCCTGGAGGGTCTCGGACTTTCTAGCTGCTCCCAAAGGAGTCAAGCGGTCACCTCTCCAAACCAACTTATTATTCGCTTTCAAATAAATTAATTCTTATTTAATTTGGAAAAACTATACTTTTTCAGTGTCCTCCTGTGTGCGCTGCGGGGTCTCAGCCTTTCCTCTATTTCTCGCAAGAGTCGAGCGTCCTCCGCTCCATTTCACTTCGTTTTTAAACCTTTTCCCAAAAACAAACACGAACTATAATGTAATTTAATTACATTATAGTTCGTGTTTGTTGTTGATTGAAATGCTTATGTCCCAGCCTCTTTTTTAATAAGTAATCGGCTGAAAATAGTATTTTACAAAGTCTCCACTTTCGATTTAAAATAAACTCGTTCTTTTTTCTTCCCTGATTCGTAAACCGCACAAATCATTTCTTGTGTTTTTAAGGCATCTTCCCCTGTGATGTCTAAAGGGATTCCCTTAGCTAATGAATCATAAAAATTATTTATTTGCTTCACATGACTTACTCCCCAATATCCTTTTACTCCATTTTCATAATCGAAGGTTTCCTGTGGATTATTATCTGCAATAAATTCTCTTCCATCAAGTAAACGGACTGTTGCCCGGTCTGCAATCATTTTGGCAATTCCCTTTTCACAATGTAATTCAATTTCAACAGGTGCATCATACGTATAATAATTAATGGCATGGAAAGCTGTAACGATGCCATTTTTATAGGCTACAACCCCTTCTGCTGCATCTTCCACTTCTATCATTTCATGTGCCCGATTACTTATCGATGCATCTACATACTTAATATCATCAGCAATAAACCATCTCATTAAATCCATTGTATGGATTGCTTGATCGATTATTACCCCTCCGCCTTCTTTTTCCCATGTACCTTTCCAATCGCTTTTTTGATAATAATCATCCGATCGGTCCCATGTAACAGATAGCTTACCTGACTTTATCGTACCAAGTTCTCCATTATCTAGCATTCTCTTTATTAGCTGTGACCCAGGATTATAGCGATTTTGGAAAATGACACCAAGGGTTACCTTATTTTCTTTTGCTGTCTCAACCATTGCTTTCGCATCGTTATAGTGAATAGACATCGGTTTCTCTGTCAAAATATGAATCTTTCTTTTTGCTGCTTCTATTGTTACTGGAGCATGGAGATGATGTGGCAAACAGATATGCAAAACATCTATCTTTTCTTTTCTAAACATTTCCATATAGTCAGTATAGCTGCCACATTGATAGATTTTTGCTTTTTCTTCTGCTCGTTCTTGTTTCACATCACAAACAGCTACTAGCTCTGCATCTTCTCTTGAGACAATCGACTGTGCATGCATAGGAAAAATATTGCCACAACCAATAATAGCTACCTTTAACTTAGACATATGTCTCCCTCATTTCTATTAGTAGAATACTATGCGATTCTTTACACCCACCACATTTGGGACGGTTTTTCTTCAATTAGGACAGATTTCAAATTGGTCACTGCTCTTGTTAATCCCTCTCTAATCGACATAATTGGATCTTCGTGTTCAATGCTAACCACATAGTCATATCCATAGGTGCGTAAGACACTTATCATATCAGACCATTCACTAACACTATGTCCACATCCGACCGAGCGAAATGTCCATGCTCTCGTTTGCACTTCGCCATATGGCTGCATATCTGTTAAACCATACATATTGACATTTTCTTGATCTATATACGTATCTTTTGCATGAAAATGATGAATGGCATTTGCCCTCGCTAAAATTTTTATAGCTGCAACTGGGTCAATTCCTTGCCACCATAAATGGCTTGGATCAAGGTTTGCCCCAATAGCATCACACGTTTCTTCTCGTAGTTTTAATAGTGTATAGGGGGTATGCACAAGAAATCCGCCATGTAATTCTAAGCCAATTTTCACTCCATGCTCTTTTGCGAAACTCCCTACTTTCTTCCAATAAGGGATTAGCTTTTCTTCCCATTGCCATTTTTTCACGTCACTATATTCATTTGGCCACGGTGTAACAGGCCAATTTGGATATTTCGCTCCATCGTGATCTCCAGCAGTTCCTGAAAAGCAATTTACAACAGGAATATTCATTAAAGATGCTAGTTTTATTGTTTTAATCAATGTTTCATGAGATTCCTTTGCGAACCCTTCTTCTGGTGAAATAGGATTCCCATGGCAGCTGAATGCACTAATGAAAAGGTCGCGCTCTGCAATTTTTTCAAGATATTCTTTTCGCTTTTCTTCTGAATCCAATAATTCATCTACATTACAATGATTGTTTCCAGGATAACCACCTGTACCAATTTCTACAGCTTGTATTCCTGCTTCTTTCACTGCATCAAGCATTTCTTCAAATGTTTTATCTGCAAATAAAACGGTAAACACACCTAATTTCATAAGAATTCTCCTTTCCAATATTCTGCATTGATTTTGTTAATAGGTCTTTATATTTTTGTAATTGTCTTTGTTTCTTGTGATGCTAATGCCGCAAGAATAATAGCTAAAGATTTTTTCCCTTCTTCTCCCGTTACAAGAGGATCTTTGTCTTCAAGAATACTTTCAATAAAATGGTCAATAACACCTGACTTATTTTGACCACCATCCTCATTTGACTGAATTCTACCTAACTCATAATTTACTTTTTCACCATTTGTGTACTGGATAATTAATGAATAGTTTGGATCATCTTCTAAGCGAATTACTGCTTTTTCTGCATAGATAACGGTAGAATTATCTTCTTTCCCTCTATAAGCCCAGCTCGCTGTAAGCGTTCCGATAACGCCACTCTCTGTTCGTAATATACAAACAGCATTGTCATCTACACTTGAGAATTCTTTCGCATTTGTTTCTACAAAAGCCCCTACTTCAGCAAATTCTTCTCCTAATACATACCGTAATAAATCTGCTTTATGTACACCTAAATCTCCCATCGCACCAATAAAAGCCTCTTCCTTTTTAAAGAACCAACTGTCTTTGCCATCTACACTCCAGCCTTCTGGACCACCATGACCGAATGTCGTACGGAAACTATATATCTTTCCAACTTCCCCACTTTTAATTAACTGATGTGCTTTTTGATGGGAGGAAACAAAACGTTGATTATGTCCAATCATCAATTTTTTCCCACTCTGTTTAGCGGCTTCGATCATTTGATTTGCTTCTTCTTCTGATGTCGCCATTGGCTTTTCACAAAGTACATGTTTTCCAGCATGTAAAGCATCAATGGAAATAGGAGCATGAAGATAATTTGGAGTGCACACGCTAACAGCATCTATTTCTGCCATTTTTAACAAGTCTTTATAATCGGTAAATGCTTTCACTTGATATTTCTCAGCCACTTCTGCTGCTCTTACTTCGTTGATGTCACATACCGCAACTAATTCCACTTGCTCATTCCACAGATACTCCGGGATATGCCGATGCTGTGCAATACTTCCACATCCTATTACACCAATCTTTAATTTAGCCATTTTCATTTCCTCCTCTATTTACTTAACAGATATTGTTTCGATAGGCTTTGCATTCCCATACACTGGTCTCTTCCGTTTAACTGGTGTTGCCCATTTAACTGCATTGCTAATCACTTTTTGAATATCTTTATGATGATAGGTTGGGTATGTCTCATGTCCTGGTCTAAAATAAAAAACCTTCCCGTTTCCTCTTGCATACGTGCAGCCGCTGCGGAAAACCTCTCCTCCTTCAAACCAGCTAGTGAAAATAAGTTCATCTGGTGCTGGTATATCAAAATGTTCCCCGTACATTTCTTCTTTTTCTAATTCAATATATTCATTAATTCCTTCCACAATTGGGTGATTAGGAGCTACCACCCATAGTCTTTCGCGATCATCTGCTTCCCTCCACTTGAGGTCACAGCTAGTACCCATTAAAGATTTGAAAATTTTAGAAAAATGACCAGAGTGAAGAACTATTAATCCCATTCCATCTAAAACACGTTGTTTCACTTTTTGTACGATTTCGTCCTGTACTTCATGATGCGCTAAATGTCCCCACCAAACCAATACATCTGTGTTATTCAATACTTCTTCTGTTAATCCATGCTCTGGTTCATCTAATGTTGCTGTATGCGTTTGATAGCCCTCTTTTTCCAAAAATGCCGCAATCGTACCATGAATGCCATTTGGATAAATGTCCGCAACAAGTGGGTTTTTCTTCTCATGACGGTTTTCATTCCAGACTGTAATCATTGTTTTGTAACTCCTTTTCTCAATCTATGTATACGCTTTATTATAAAAAATGAAAACGGATAAAAAAATACTTAATCCTGTCTTTTTTTTATGCAATTATGTCATTTCATTATCTGCTTTTTGCTACAATAGAAAGAAGAACAGTATCTTTACAACCTATTCAAATAGGAGGAGAAGATGAAGTGGAAATAAGGACTAAGCACACCTATAATCAGCCAGTAAACGAAAAAGTTATTTACCAAAATCCTCTTCTATCCCTAAAAGTATGGGAGATAAACGATGAGAGGGAAAACGCAATAACTTCTGTTGAATATCACCCTTGGCACTATCATAAAGAAGTGGAGTTACTTGCCATTGTTGATGGTAGTTTGGCGGTGCAAACAAAGGAATTGGATCAAACGATTTCTGCAGGGGATGTTCTTATTATGGGGACCTCACAACCTCATAGAACAAGTAAAGCTAGTGGCGGCAATTTGCGCTATATCGTCTTGCAAATAGATTTACATAAACATTTTGATCAAAGCATTCTTCCTTATTTCTATTGTTTTTCAGAAATAACACATCCATTAGACAGGATAAATTATATCTTTGAAGAAAATCAGCAAATCAAACAAGAGGTACATTATTTAATTAACGAGATACATAAGGAAAGTCAAACAAAAGAAAAAGGGTATGAAATTGCCATCAACTATTCAATTAAAAGACTTCTGCTTTTATTAGTTAGAAATGATACGAAAAATATGCTCCATTCTTCAGAAGAACAAGATTTATCCAGAATTAAGCCTGTTTTAGATTATATTGATCGTCATTTAGAAGACCGAATACTTGTAGAGGATGTATGTGAGCTTTTGAATTTTAGCTATCACTATTTTATCAAATACTTTAAAAAAGTGATGGGTATGTCTTTTGTCGATTATATTAATCTAAAGCGGATAAAAAAAGCGGAATTATTACTATTAACTACAGATAAAAGCATTTTAGAAATAAGCTATGAAGCTGGGATTACGAATATGGCCCAATTTTATAAACTTTTTAAGCGGGCAAATCATTGTTCACCGAAAGTATTTAAAAATAAAATGCAAAAAAGCTAAACCATTTAAACAGCTGACAAGCACAGCTGTTTTTTAATTTGTGACTATTTTGTAAATTTTTTCTGATTTTTCACAAAAAAGCCTCAGAAAATTAATAAATCCCCTTCACCTTTGTCATAACTTGTCGAAATAATAATTAACATTTGATTATACTGCAAATATGAATCCGTTCATCTAGTCCTTCGTTCATATAGCAAATAGTGTCTAAGAAGCAATTTATACACCGTTACACAAAATTTATGGAAAGGAGCTATGATTGATGAGAATTTTAAAATCATTAAATCAAAATTTAAAATTAAGCACTAAACTCTACATTGCATTTGCCCTTATTCTAATTGTTCCTACTATAACAGTAGCCTACCTATCTATCCAAAGTGCTAAACATGAACTTAGCGAGAACATAATGGAAAGCACAAAAGAGAACGTCAAGTTATTAAATAGTAGTATCGACAGTACCATTTCTCCCAAACTATATGATGCAAATTATTTAGCAGATATAATAACAGGAGAATTATTCGAAAAACAAGGAGATAATCCTGATGCTCTAATGTCAAAGCTAGACCAGTATAAAGGACTTCACCCAGAAGCTGTAGCCGTTTATTTAGGAACACAGGATGGGAAAATGTACACCTCTCCAGCTCTAGATCTACCAGACGATTATGACCCAAGAGATAGAACTTGGTTTACACAAGCAATGAACAATTCAGTGGATAAAGCCATCGTAACAAATCCTTATATAGATGCTAGTTCTAAAGAAATGGTAGTAACCATTACTAGGAAAACAGCAGATGGTTCCGGAGTAATTGGCATTGATCTTAATCTCTCTACTTTAGAAAAAACAACCAAAGAAGTAGCAGTTGGGAATGAAGGCTATATCCTTCTATTGGATACAGAGCAAAACTATCTTGTCAGCCCAATAAATGAAGCTGGCACAAAGGTTGACCAAAATTTTCCTGACTTATATGAGCAAAATTCTGGAGTGCATCACTATAAAACAAACGGTCAGGATCGAACACTTTATTATTTAACAAATGAGAATACAGGATGGAAAATTGTTGGTTCTATGCTGGATGCTGAAACAAATGCTGCAGTAAAACCTATCCTACAAAAAAGTCTTTTAGTTGTGGTCGCTTCTATTATTTTTGGAGGAGCTATCATTATTTTAATTATTCGTTCACTTGTTAGCAGATTAAAAGAAATTCAGAATAAAGCAAAAAAAATAAGCGATGGGGACCTTACAGAAGAGATAACGCTTCAGTCAAACGATGAAATCGGACAACTTGCCCACTCATTTACTTCCATGCAATCAAGTCTAAAGACGCTTTTAAAAACACTAGAGCACCATTCTTTAATGGTTTCCGCAACGGCTGAAGAGCTAAACGCTAGTGCTGGTCAAACAAGTGAAGCTAGTGAGCAAGTTGCAACCGCCATCCAACATGTGGCGGTTAGTGCTGAAAAACAAACAGAAGGCGTAGAAGCAAATATATTATCTTTAAATCAAATAGTAAATAGTACAAACACAGTTTTGCTAAATGCTAATGAAGTATTAAATCGCACCAAAACTACTACTCAAAATGCCGAAGTAGGAAAAGCGATTGTCCAACAAACGGTTAATCAAATGAATGAAATTCATCATTCCGTATCTGATACGAATAAAGTAATTGCTTCATTACATGATCGTACGAAAGAAATAGGGGCTATCGTAGATGTCATCACTGCTATTTCCAATCAGACTAATTTACTCGCCCTGAATGCTGCAATTGAAGCAGCAAGAGCTGGAGAATCTGGACAGGGCTTTACTGTCGTAGCTGATGAAGTAAGAAAACTAGCTGAACAATCTCAAATTTCTGCTAGTCAAATTACTGAAATCATCAAGGCAATCCAACAAGATACAAAAGAAACAGTTCATACGATGTCCACTGTAGAATGTAATGTACAAAAAGGCATTGAAATTTCAGATGAAGCCATCAATACATTTATGGAAATATATGATAATATGAATCTAATTTCCCCACAAATGTCTCAAGTAGCTTCAACACTTAATGATATATTAACTTTTGTGCAAAACACAGAAAAAACAGCGGAACTTATATCTGATTTAGCCAAAAACAATGCTGCTTCTTCCGAAGAGGTTGCAGCTTCAACAGAAGAACAACTTGCTGCAATGGAAGAAATATCTTCCTCTGCCAATACACTAGCTTCCATGACAGAGGACTTGATTCAGTTAATCAAAAAGTACAAATTTTAATTGGAGAAAAATACACAAGTTTGCGCCAGAAATATTCGTATTGGAAATAGTCTGAACTATTCTATCCCTCCATATAGATTACTATATAGAGGGATTCTATCAACATAGAGAAAAGGAAGTGACACAATTGAGTCATAATCATGTCTTATTAATTATCGGTGGTGACTTTAGGCAGCTTGAAGTGATTCGCATTTTAGCACCTAAGCTTAGTAAAATATATTTAATTGGGTTTGAAGATGCCTCTATTCCTTATAAGGATGTCATCAAAGTAACTGGGCAAACAGCCCCACTTCATGAAGTAGATAGTATTCTCTTGCCTATTCCAGGGATTCAAGATAATGGCATTGCTGAATCGACTTTTTCAAAGGAAAAAATGATTCTCACAAAAGAACTAATAAATAAAACGAAACCTAATTCAACTATATACTCTGGCATTATTACCCCTTTCTTAAACCAACTGGCTACAGAAACGAATCGTCAATTGGTTGCTCTATTTGCAAGAAATGATGTAGCGATTCTTAATTCAATTCCAACTGCAGAAGGCGCATTAATGCTCGCTATAAAGCATACAGACATTACAATACATAATGCCAACGTACTTGTTCTTGGTTTTGGGAGAATCGGCAAAACGATTACCCGCCTTTTTTCAGCAGTTGGTGCAAAGGTAACTGTCCTTGTTAATAAAAAAGAGGATGAAGCTAGAGTAATGGAAATGGGATTCCACCCTCTACTCGAAGCTTCATTAGAGTCTACAATTCCATCCCAGCATATTGTTATTAATACTATTCCTGCACTTATTCTGACTGCTACCCTTATTAAAAAAATGTCAAGCGACGCTCTAATTATCGATTTAGCTAGCAAGCCAGGCGGAACTGATTTTACCGCTGCAAAAAAGCATAATATCCAAACATTATGGCCACTAGGTTTACCTGCAAAAGTGGCACCAAGAACGGCAGGTACTATTATTGGTAAAACTTTATTGGAGTTACTGAAATAAGAATAATAGTGTAAATCGATTTGGAGATAGCTAACTATCTCTTTTTTTATGCTTATTTCTCAACAAAATATTTTACAATATTATACAAAAGTGATATCATAATTATATCAAATTGAAATTATAGGAGTGATTCATTTGAAAGAAAAAAATGCATTTCATTTTAATGGATTTATCGGTGTTCTTCTTATTGCCATCTCTCTTTTTCTTGGTACCTATTTTCTTATACAAGAACTTCCAGCTGTAGGAATTCCGTTTATATTATTAGCTGCTCTTCTTGGTAGTGGAATCACCATTATTCAACCAAATCAGGCTGTAGTTGTCACCTTTTTCGGTAAGTATTTAGGTTCTATTCGTAGCAGTGGGTTATTTTTAACGATTCCACTAACTTTAAGAAAAACAATTTCCTTACGTGTGCGCAATTTTAACAGTAAGCGATTGAAAGTAAATGATGTCGATGGAAATCCAATCGAGATAGCTGCTGTTATCGTTTTTAAAGTAATCGATTCAGCTAAGGCAATTTTCGATGTGGACAATTATGAGGAATTTGTAGAGATCCAAAGCGAAACAGCCATACGACATGTTGCGACGAAATACCCGTATGATACCTTTGAAAATGTGGAATTAACATTAAGAGGGAATGCAGAGGAAGTCTCTAACGAGCTTACAACCGAATTACAAGCTCGACTAGACCTTGCTGGAGTCGAAGTAATCGAAGCAAGATTAACTCATTTAGCCTATTCTACTGAAATTGCTCAAGCAATGCTGCAGCGTCAGCAAGCATCTGCGATTATTTCTGCTCGTCAGAAAATTGTAGAAGGAGCTGTTGGAATGGCGCAAATGGCCATTAACCAATTAGAGCAGGATAAAATCATTGAATTAGATGATGAAAGAAAGGTACAATTAGTAAATAATCTACTTGTCGCGATTGTCTCAGAAAATCCTACAACTCCTGTAATTAATACAGGTACTTTATATTAATGAGTGGTATAAATGACGAAGAAAAAAAGCTTTCCATTACGCATTGATCCAGAGCTATACGAAGTACTGCAAAAATGGGCTGCAGATGATTTCCGCAGCATTAACAGTCATATAGAGTATTTGCTTCGTGAATCTGCCAAAAAAGCCAAACGATTTCCAAAACAAAAAGAAGAATGACAGAATCACAAAAGAAGACCAGTCCTTTTACGAAGGTTCTGGTCTTCTTCTAATTATACTGCTATTTTTCTAGCTTAATAATTCCATGATATCTTCTTCTGTTATGGACGATATCATTTTTTCATCTGTATCAATAATTTCATCCACTAAACTTTTTTTCTTTTCCTGTAGTTCAAATATTTTCTCTTCTATTGTTCCTTTGGAGAATAATTTGATGACATCAACAATATTTTCTTGCCCCATCCTATGCGCACGATCTGCAGCTTGCTCTTCAACTGCAGGATTCCACCATGTATCATATAGAATAACTGTATCAGCTGTCATTAAATTTAATCCTGTTCCCCCTGCTTTTAAGCTTATCAAAAAGTAGTCTCGTTCTCCCAAATTATAGCGATGACATAATTCCACTCTTTCATCAGAGGGAGTATTTCCATCCAAATAAAAGAACGACAAACCCTTCTTCGCTAATTCCTGTCCGATAATATCCAGCATACTGGTAAATTGCGAAAAAATCAGTACTCTTCGATTCGAACGTTGCGATTCTTCCATTAATTCCATTAAATGCGCTAACTTGGCTGATCCACCCTCATAATTTTCTACAAATAGGGCAGGATGGCAGCATATTTGTCGTAGCCTCGTCAACCCAGCAAGAATTCTAATCTTATTTTTTCGCAATGTATCTTTGTTTAAGTGCTTTAGAGCATCATGCTTTAGTTTTGACAAATATGCTGCGTATAGTCTTTTTTGCTCTGGTAACAATTCCACCATTTCGCTCCACTGTCTTTTCTCCGGTAGTTCTGCTAATACATCCTCTTTTAACCGTCGCAGCATAAAGGGTCTTATTTTTTTCGCAATCTGCTTATTAGTAAGATTTGCGTATTCCTTTAACCCCTTCAATAACTCAGGAAATACAATATGAAAAATAGACCACAGCTCTTCAATGGAATTCTCAAGCGGTGTTCCTGTTAAGGCAAAACGATTTATTGCCTTTATTTTTTTCACTGATTTAGCTGTTTGCGAAAGTGGATTTTTGAAATACTGTGCCTCATCAAAGAAAACAGTATGGAGAGATTGCTGTTCATACCATTGAATATCTTGTCTAATTAATGGATATGACGTTATCAGAACATCGATATTTTCTAAATCCATTTGTAACTGTGCCCGCTCCTTCTTGTTCCCATCAAGGACAAGACATTGAATAGTTGGAGCGAACTTCATGATTTCTCTCTGCCAATTATAAAGGAGCGACGATGGGCAAACGACTAGCACTTTTTGCTTTGATTTTCGAATCACTGGTAATTCAGACATGATAAAGGCAATACTTTGAAGCGTTTTTCCCAACCCCATATCGTCTGCTAAAATTCCGCCGAAGTGGAATTTCGCTAAAGTTTTCATCCACCTATACCCATCCTTCTGGTACGATTTCAGGACATCCTCTAAAACAGCGGGAACCTTAATCATTAATGTTTCTGGATGCAGAAGTGATTCTATCAACTGTTGATAGGATTCATCTAGTTTAAATATCTTTCGGTCTTCCTCTATAAAAGATAAGCTTTCTAAAAGGGTCAGTTCAAATCCGCTGACAAAATCCTTGTCTTTGATTTGTGGGGAAAGAAGATAACGTTGAATTTCCTCCATCTCTCGCGTTTTTAAGGCAAAAAGAGAGCCATCCTGTAAACGATAATATTTTCGCTTTTCTTCTAAAGCAGCTAACAGTCCTTTTATTTCTCGTTCCGGAAATCCTTCCATCTCAAATTTAAACTCTAGCCAATTAATCCGATCCTTTTTTAATTTCACCGAAAACCGTGGCCAAGTTTTTTCCTTAAAAATTCTATTTCTAATCGCTGTTGTTGCATAGACTTTTACAAGCTTTTGCAACTTCGGTAATACGTAATACAAAAAATCAAACTCTAATTCTTCGTTATAAAGCATATATCCACTATCCGTTTTCGCAAATGAACTTCCATCCATCAGCTCCAATATCACTTCTTCTTTTTTCCAATCTCGAAGAAGCACTCCATCGATGTCTTTATCTCGTTCATGAACTGGATTAATGACGATATTTTCATAGCGGAATTCTAAACTTGCCAACAATCGATTATTTACTCTATCTAAATAGAGCTCTGCTTGCAGGGGCGCTTTTCCTATTTTTTTTGAAAGTTCTTTCTCCAATTGAACTTCCCCTAATTTTTTCAAGCCTGGAGCAACATTTTCTAAAAAGAAGTCTATTTGATTGTTTGCAATAGGGATATAATTCTTGCCAACCTTCTCTGTCATTCTTTTCATTTCCACAAGCCTGTTAAAATCCTCTGATTCCAATTGAATGACATTTCCGTCAATCATGACTGCATAATATTGATGCAAGAACAGAATAGATTCCATTCCTTGAACATTCAATTGATAGCTTCCTGTGTCCTGCTGATATAAGTGAAATGTTAGTGGGAGTGGTTCCCGAGAAACTTGCAAAGGCATTCTAGTTCCACTATATTCTTCTAAAAAACTTAATTCCTTCCAGTGTGAACGAAGGGAAATCCAAGAAGATGGAGGTATTAATAAAGTATCTTCTTCCCCTATGTTGTCCATTTCGTTGTGATGATTCAAGAAAATGGATTCATCGCTTACCACTTTCCATAATTCTTGAAGAATTGCTTCACTTTCTTCCTTTACACAGTGTAACTTTGGGTCAAAATTCTGCCCCAGAGCATATTGATACATATTGCCGGCATTTATTACTTCTAAAAATTGACGAATGTTTTTTATTTTATTGGATAAAAGGTGAATTTCGATGCCAAACATATTCGCTTCTGATCCAACTGGAATAATTTTCATCAAAAATTCAACTGGAACTACTTCTCTTTTCTCAAAGTGGCGTTGTTTCTTTGGTGAAGGAAAACTAGTCTGATTAAATAAAGCAAAAAAATCATCTGATACATTTGTATTCGTTTCTTGCATAGTAGCAGGCTCCTTGCCACTCAGCTGAAATTTCTTAATCTCCAGCAAAACAGCTGCAATATGCTGACATTCTTTTTGAAAGGAAGCTAGCTTTGGACAAGAACAATTCGCTTTTATTTCACCAGCTTCTACAGCCACCATTACAGCAAAGTCTTCTGCTGCTTGAACGAATGCTTCACAGTAGTCTTCTCTATATTCTTTAAACAACACCTTATGATTCTTTGAAAATGCCTCGCCTCTTTTTAAAGAAACAGGACCACACATCTCCAGGACCATTTTTCGTGTAATAACGATATTCAACAATCTAATCTCCTTCTTTTAATATTACAAGTTACGCACAAATACCTCCTTACACTTTACTACTTTTTTCATAACATTTCTATTATGGGAGTATTGTAAAATTAGGTAGAAGTTTTGTTTATATATGTATGAATGATTGTGTATTGATTGGATTGGCATTTTTGGAAAATATTTTTGATTTTTGACTATTTAATCTTTTTTCCGCTATAAAAAAGTGGACAAACTCCCACTTTCAAGAAGCTTGTCCACTAAAATAGATTTATTTTGAAAGTTTATTCCTTTTAATAGCTATTAGCAACTAGTAATTGGACTGCTGATTGGAGTTTTTCCTTTAATTCATCTGGAGCCGTTAAATAGAGAATTCCATTGCCTTCTATGCTTGGTTTATTTCCTAATGGGATGGTTCTTTTAATTAATTGAGCATAAATTTCTGGCTCTGTTAAATTTCGTTCAAAAGCTTCATTACTAATTAATTTAATTAATGCTAAAGCACCGCTCACATGAGGGGCAGCCATCGAGGTTCCTGTTAGGCTTGCGTATTTCCCATCTAAAAAGGTAGAGAGAATTTCTTCCCCAGGAGCTACTAAATCAACTTCTCGATTCGAATTGGAAAAACGAGAAGAATTTCGCTCTAAGTCTACGGCACCAACACTTATCACTTCATTATAGGCAGCCGGATATCCTAATTCTTCGGTTGAATCTAGGCCATCCCCTTCATTCCCCGCTGCACACACGACGAGAATTTGGGCTTCGACAGCTTTTTTCACTGCCTCATGTAATTCTGCTACATCCTCAGGTCCACCAAGACTCATGGAAATAATATCTGCCCCTTGCTCAATGGCATAATAAATTCCGTTTATAATCCAATCATATTGCCCAGTACCTTGTCCATTTAAAACCTTTACAATTAAAAGAGAAACTTCTGGCGCAACTCCTGTCAATCCGCTGTCTTTTCCTGATGCCCCAATTGTTCCAGCAACATGTGTCCCATGCCCATTATAATCCATATAAACTTCCGGACTGCCGTTGTCATCATCGGTAAAGTTTTTCCCACCTATAATCCGTTCTTGCAAATCTGGATGATTTATATCACACCCAGTATCCAAGATGGCAATGGTTATCCCTTTTCCTTTTGTTTTATTCCATAAATCAGGTGCTTGAATTAGTTCAATTCCTTTTGGTATTTCTGTTGATAGATCCAATACTTCTTTCACTTGATAAGGAATTACTCTACATTTTTTTTTCATATAACAGCCTCCTAATAATAGAATCACTAACACAATAAATATTTTAACAATTCCGAATTATTTTGATAAGAGGCTTAAGACTCAAATTAAGAACATTTGTTCTAAATGACTAATTATCATTTCTCCTTGCAAAAAAAATGGCCTACATAGATAGACCATTTTCTTCTTCCTATTCTTTTAGCTGAATAAATAACCGCTTATCTTACTTCATATTTTTTCCTACATATTAAATAAAAAGCAACAAAAATGACAATGGACCAGATCAACGAATACAATGGACTTGTATCAATAATTCTAAAAAGACTTGGGATATCACCTGCAACTGAATCATCATATGTAAATAATAAGAAGATCATCATATTATTTGCCGCATGTGCACCAATGGATAGCTCTAAACTGCCTGTTTTTACAGCTATAAAGGTTAAAGCAAATCCTGCAAGCAAATAATCTAAGCCTACTAATATGGCAGAATCATTCATTTCAGGATTAGTAAAATGCAAAGATCCAAAAATTAGTCCAACAATTAGTGCTAATAAAATAGGATTTTTTAGTTTTTTTCCTACCCATTGTAGTAATAATCCCCTAAATAAAAGCTCTTCTACCGTTGTTTGAATTGGAACAAAAAGAATAACGACAAGGAATAAAAAGACATAATCAGAAAGTGAAACATTATTCCACTTATAATCAGGGGCATTTATCAAGAAATCAATAACAGATGTAACAAGGAATAGCCCAGTAAATATGGCGAATCCCCAGCCAATCTTTTTCCAATTTACTCTTTCTTCCCCTGTAATCAATGTTCGAAATTTTCTTTTGTGTATAAATCGTACGCCAATCCATAAACCAACTAAAGCAAAGATATAAATAATATGTGTCATTAATAAACTAATAGTGCCATTTCCGCCGACAACCATGCCTGTATCCAAATCTATAAATGTAGCATCGTTCCCGTCCAACTCCACGCGCAATAACTCGATGATGAAATAAACAATAGAACCAGCAATCATAAATCCAACAGCTAATAAAATAGATGCTAAATAGCGCGGCCAGCTATTGTTTCCTTCTTTTACATTCAAATAATGTTTCATTCATCTACTCCTTTGTACCATTATTTTTCAGCTGATACGCTCGTTCCAAATCAAAATTTGCACGTATTTCACCGATTTTTTCTTTTCTTGCATTTAGCACTGGTGTATGCACATATTTTTCTAAATCTGTAAAAATTCCCTCCTCTTTATAGCCTAGCTGACTTAGAACCTCCATTGCCGCAACATTTACTGCTCGTGTTCCTCCATCTTCTACCTTAATCGCAATTCCGATTCCTTCTTTGACAAGGCCAATACACTGAACAGCCTCAGCACCTGCTTTTGAAACAATCCGTCCTTGATAAGCGTTCATTAAGTCCGTATCAAATCTGCTTGTGCCGCCAACCATTTCAGGAAATTCCATCATGCTATCTCTTATCCGTTTGACTATCTTTATTCGCTTTTCTGATTTAATAGAATCAGGGCTCGCTAGTCTTGCATAACCTAGTGCTACATGATATAAAGGTAGTTGATGGACTGGTACGCCACAACCATCTACACTAAGATTTATTTTTTCTTTTGGAAAATCACATATTTCTTCTATCGCCTCTAATATTCGCTGCTGATGAGGATGCTCTACTTCTCGATAATTAGCAATATCTTCCTTCATATGAATAGCAGTAGCAAGCATACCGGTATGCTTTCCAGAACAATTACTGTAAACAGGGGTCACATCTCCTCCATTTCTCAACAGCTCTTTATAGCTTGTTAAATTCCATGGTGTATGTGTTCCACATTGTAGGTGATCCTCTTTAATCCCTAATCTTTCTAACAGCTGAAGAATTGTTTCTCGATGGAAGGATTCTCCAGCATGGGAAGCACACGCAATTGCTATTTCTGCATTACTATATGAATATGTATCAGCTGCTCCTGTCTCTAAAAGGGGAATCGCTTGAAATGGCTTCATCGACGATCTAGGAAAAGTCATTCTATTGGGATTTCCATAGGAATATAGCAATCTACCTTCTTTATTTACTACAGCAATATGAATATTATGTGTACTTTCTACATATTTTCCGCGATAGACAAGTATAGGCTTATTCAATACAATCGACTCCTTTTTATCTATAAAACATCAAATTTTTCTTTTAAAGCTTCATATTGGAAACCTTGTTTTTGATAGTTTTGCTTTTTATACATTTCTTTTGGTGTGTCTTCACCATCTGCCAGCAAGATAATCGTCTTATCTGGAAATAAGTCCATCACCATTTTTTGCATACGAGCAGCAATCCCTTTTCGCTGATATTCATCAATTACAAAGATTCCGTCAATTTCGACTGTTTTATAGCCAAGAATTACTTCTAAAGCACCAGCCCCTTTTCCTTTATAATAAGCAATTATCTGCAAGAAATGAGGATTGCTAAAATTTTTCCGATATACTTCTGTTTTTCCTTTTGCATAATCTATTCCATATTTCAAGTCTTGATTATATTCTAATTGTAAATAGTCCTCAAAATTCTCCTCCGTAACTTTCTGAATAAGAATATCTTCAATAGGAGACAATACAGGAAATTCACGAGGATTAATCGCATAAAGTTCAGTAAATCCCACGTCATAATAACATTTACTTACAATATGCTCTTGTAGCTCCTTCGTAAACTTTTGGTTTTCTGGAAAAATAAACTTAAGATGCTTTTGACCAGTCTTTTGGTGAAACACTTTAAGGTATTCCTCCGCCTGCTCAAATTCGCTTATTGTAGGCATTGTTTTAAACTGTATAAAATTACTGTCATATTGAAGCAACATTTCCTCATTATGAACATGGATCCAATTAATAGATTCCATTATTTGTTTCCCTTCCTTGTGGATGTTGCTATAGGTCACTTTCTCCATGTTGTTTTCTCCTACCTTCTTCTCAAACTACTTTTTTACCGTAATATACTAATAATAAACGATTCATTTATAGAAATCAGTAAATTATAGAAAAAAATGACATTATTAAAATTTAACCACACGTAAATAGGACTGTCTCTAAAGAAACAGCCCTACTTAAATGATTATTCTCTCTTTGATTATATTGCTTCTGCATTTTCTTTTCTTTCCCTCCATAAAAACACTTCGTTCCCCATTTCATTATATTGCACTTTTTGAAAGATTTGCATCATCATTAAAATACCTCTACCACGTTCCTCTAAGACGATATCACTCATGAGCTTTTCTGTTCCATATTTTTCAATATCATTGATTTTCTTTGTTACATTAAACCCATTCCCATGATCTTTTATCCGCATGTCAATCGCTCTATTTGTATAATGTATATCTAATATAACGGGAAAACCCCCATGTTCTATCGCATTATTTATAGCTTCGCCTATTCCCACGCTAAGCATAAAATCCTCTGACAACCAATCTCTTAAATCCTTATTTATCTTACCTTTCCATTCTTTTTCTGTATGATCATGTATTACTATCTTTTGATAGCTAATAAGTTCACTCATATGCTGCCCCCTGTTTTTAAAAAAGCACAAGCTCCTTATTAACGATAAGGATCGTCAAAGCACATCAACTAAATAATCGAATCTCTAATAGTTATAATTATCGTATTAGTGTACCTTTTTCTTGATAGCGGAGACTTGATTTATGCTGGTACATTGATGCTGGAACTGAACATTCATTAGAAATATGACTCTTTTATATTCATAAAAAAAGCTAACAAAACAAGGATAGTTTGGTTAGCCGGTTGCGCTAGTAGCTCATAATCAACAAAGCGCCCAAATAAGTTGATTAATCAAAGCTTTCTACCTTTATAACTTTCTCATAATTTAACAAGTTTTTAAATTATATAGTATTATATACCCATACCAATGAAACATAAACCTATTTTAAGAGAAATCATAAAAAATATAAAGCTCCCTATATTTCACCTTTTGAAACAATTTTAATTTAAATTGAATGAGAACCCTTTAACCATCAGGAGAAAAAGAAAAGAAGCCATCAGTATCTTTTACTGATGACTTGGATCGACAAAAAAGAAAGCAATTCGGAGTACTAATATGAGAGCACTCCCATTATATCCATTTAGTCTCTCTATAAATCTTCCCACTATTCTTTTATTCTATTACCCGAAACTTCCATTTTGTTTCTGCATAATACGTATCTTCTGGTTTCAAAACGACGGATGGGAATTCAGGGTGATTTATTGCATCAGGAAGACCTTGCGTTTCTAAGCATACCCCTAAGTATTTTCTTCCAATTACGCCATTAAAATCATACTTATCCTCTAACTGGTTGCCTGTATAAAGAATGATTGCAGGCTGATTTGTAACTAAAGACAATTCCCTACCACTTTCTTTATCTCGTAAAATAGCAGAATGTGTACCTTCAGCAGAGAAGATAAGTGGATGATCATAGCCATTGCCTACTAAAATATTTTGTTCGAAGTTATTGTCCATTCCTTCTTTCAATAGCTTTCCTTCTGCAAAATCAAATGGCGTATTTTCTGTTGGGACCATTTTTCCTGTTGGAATAAATCCTTCATCCAGCTCTAAGAATCGATCCACATCTGCAATAAGTTCATGTTCGGTTATATCTCTTTTATTATTTCCACTAAGATTAAAATAGGTATGATTGGTTACCGTTACAGGTGTTTCTTTATCCGTTTTTCCTTTGTAAGTCAGGACAATTTCATTATCATTTGTTAATAAATAATCCACTGTAAGATCAAAATTACCAGGATATCCTTCTTCTCCATCAGGACTATGATAAGTGTATCGGATTCCAATTGCCTCTTCCTCTTCTACTATAGAAGAATCAAAGACTACTTCACTCCAACCAACATTTCCTCCATGTAAATGATTAGGTGGAGTATTTGCATTTAAACGATATTCTTGGCCATTAAGCTTAAATTGTCCAGCCTTAATTCTTCCGGCAATTCTCCCAACAATTGCCCCTAAATAAGGCCCTGAATTCTGTCTGTACTCCTCAACTGTTTCAAAACCAAGCACCACATTCTCCTTGTTGCCATCTTTATCTGGAACTATTATTTTTGTGATGATGCAGCCATAATTTATACTAGAAAAACTCATTCCATTGTTATTAGTAAAGGTGTATTCCGTTATCTTTTCTCCATTTACTTCTCCCATTGGTCTTTGACTATAATTCATCTTAATCACTCCTTAAAAATTGGATATGGACCCTTATCATTTACTAGCGATTGCTTTGCGTTAACTTGAAATCGCATTCATTTTAGTTGTTGAACAATCTGATATTAAATAATACTAGAAATCATATAGTTTGTTTAACATATTAACTATCCTATCTATATCTTACTTTATTTTATCAGAATTGATAATATCTTTTTTCGTTTTTCTATGAAAAAATAAAAAAACTGTCCTCACATTTATTTCCACATTGTGTCTGACAGCTTTTCTATTTTTCTATCAAATACTCACTGCAAAAGCTTCATATGGCTTTAAATGGATATTGCTAAAATCCACACTTTCTCGATGATAATTACTAATAATCACCTCATCACACTGACTAAATTGAGGTAAGTTTAGCATTCTTTCTTGCTCATCAAAGTTTGCCACTACTACCCATGTTTTCCCTTCAAACTTTCGAGTATAGGCAAAAATCGCTTCATCCGTACCTTCCATTAACTCAAAATCTCCCCATACGACGATTGGGTTGTCTTTTCTTAATTGAATTAAAGATTGATAGCAATAAAAGACAGAATTTGGATCTTCTAAATTGTTTTTCACATTTATTTCCGTATAATTTGGGTTTACGTGCAGCCAAGGTGTTCCTACTGTAAAACCGCTATTTTCTGTCTCATCCCATTGGATAGGCGTTCTTGCATTGTCTCTTCCCTTTGCATTAATCGAATGGACGATTTCCTCTTTTGTATAGCCTTGCTCTAATCGTTCATAATACATATTAATGCTTTCAATATCATTTACTTGGCTAATATCAGTAATCGGGCAATTGGTCATCCCAATTTCTTCCCCTTGATAAATATAAGGAGTTCCTTTCATTAAATGTAAAAGGATAGCGAACATTTTTGCACTTTCTATTCGATACTCCCTATCATTACCCCAGCGAGAAACGATTCTTGGTAAATCATGATTATTCCAGAATAAGCTGTTCCAGCCTTCATTACCTAAAGAAGTTTGCCATTTTGCTAGAATGGATTTCAATTGATTTATTTCTAACGGCTTAAGGTCCCATTTTTGTTTCCCCTCTTGCTCATCTAATCCAATATGTTCAAATTGAAAGACCATGGAAAGCTCTTTTCTAGCAGGATTGGAATATAATTTAGCAATTTCAGGTGTCGCTCCCCATGTTTCCCCAACTGTTAAAACATCATAATTACCAAACGTTTTTTGATGCATTTCTTGGAGATAATCATGAAGCTTAGGTCCATTTCCAGTAATGCCCTGATCTGGTTTCTTCCCTACTAAATCAATCACATCCATACGGAAGCCACCGATTCCTTTTTCTAACCAGTAGTTCATCATCTTCCAAACTTCTGCCCGCACTTTTTCATTTTCCCAGTTTAAATCTGGCTGTCTCTTACTGAATAAATGCAAGAAATATTGTCCGCTATCTTCATCAAATTCCCAAGCAGAACCGCTAAAAGTAGATTTTAGCTCATTTGGTGCTTCACCATTTACCGGATCACGCCAAATATAGTAATCTCGGTATGGATTGTCTTTTCCTTTTTTGGCTTCAATAAACCATTTATGCTCATCTGACGTGTGGTTTACGACTAAATCCATAACAATTTTAATTCCTTTTTCATTCGCAGTTGCAATTAATTCATCCATATCTGCCATCGTACCAAATTCATCCATAATATCTTCATAATCACTAATATCATAGCCATTATCGTCATTAGGCGATTTGTATACAGGGCTTAGCCAAATCACATCGATTCCTAGTTTTTGCAAATAATCAAGACGATTGATGATACCTCTTAAATCTCCAATTCCATCTCCATCACTGTCTTGAAAGCTTCTTGGATATATTTGATATACAACAGACGTTTGCCACCATTTCTTTTCCATTTAAAAACCTTCTTCCTTTTAAAATATATACCTAAACGTAAAATTCAAAAAAATTTAGTAATCCCTTTTACTCACGGAAGCTCTTTCCACTATAGCAAATGGGAGCATTTCTGTTTTTACTGTTATCTTTTGCTGAATAGCCTCTATTATTTTTAAACAACCCTTCTCTCCCATTGCCTGAAACGGTTGCTCTATCGTTGTTAATGGAGGGACTGCCATTTCTGCAACTCTTGTATTATCATAGCCCATGACAGATAGATCATTTGGTATTTGTATGCCCAGTTCAAAGGCGGCTGAAATGATCCCAAGTGCTACCTCATCACTTACACAAAATACTGCTGTTATATCAGTCTTTTCTGCATGGAAAGCATAGAGCGCTTCTTTTCCTGCTGAAAAACTATAATCTCCTGCTTTTATATAGTTGGCAGAAAAGCTTATTTCATGATCACATAATGCCCTTTTATATCCTTCCATCCTTGCTATCCCAGCTACTCGATCAGAGAAGTCCACACCTGCCAAGCCTATTTTTTGATGTCCATGATCGATTAAATACTTTGTAGCAGCATACGAAGCTTCATAATCATCTACTTTTATAAAAGGTATTCGCTTATTTTTGGTATCTGTTGACAGTAACACATACGGTATACTCAATGATTCAATTGCTTGAATTTGTTCTTCCTTTAGTGGAATGGATACAATAACAAGCCCATCCACTTTTCTTTCTTCCAGCATTTTTAAGCAGTCAATTAATCGATTACCTTTTTCTCCTGCATGGGATAAAATAACACTAAATCCATGTGCTTGCGCTACCTTTTCCATTCCATTAACAATGTCCGCATAAAAAATCGTCGATACACTTGGCATGATAATACCTATTAAATTACTCGATTTTTTTACTAAGCTTCTTGCCATTTCATTTCTCCGATAGCCTAGTTCTTTTGCGATTTGCAGGATTTTAATTTTTGTCTCTTCATTGTAACCACCTGCACCGTTTAAAACTCTCGAAACAGTTGCTGTAGATACTTTTGCAGCATTTGCTATATCTTTAATGGTTATCGTCATTTCCTTCACCCTTTACGTAAACGTTTACGTAACTATACTTTAACACAAAAATGGAACGCTTACAATAAAAAACCGCGTGCTTTGGTAATGGTATGATGAATACCACTACCAAAGCATACAGCTTATTTTACTTCTATCTTTACATCTCCTTCGATGTAATTAGGGTAAAATGTCAATTTCATTTGCAATGGATTTTTGTACTCGCTATTTTCGAAAAACATATTCCAATATTTTTTGTTTTCATGATTGTAAAATTCAGTTGATGGTATACTTAGTTCCTTTCCTGTTGCATCAATAGGCTCATCAAAGATAGTATACATATCCTCTGAATCAGATACCATAAAAAATTCCGCTTGTGCTTTAGACGTTTCTCCTAATTTAAGTTTACCGTCTTTCGGACTTTTTACTAACCTATTTGCTTCCGTATCTACAATAACCACCGCATCTTCCTTATCAATTGCCATTAATTTATTTACCCGCAAATAAAGTTCTTTCGGCTTTTCGAAATAATTAGATTGTAAATAATACATTTTCTCATGCTTACTCAAAGTCCTATTTACAGTACCATTTGCAATAGAAGTCCATACCTCACCGTTTTCATCTTCCAATCGCATATCTTCAAATCCCAAAATTTCTTTTGTATTTGTAGGATCAACTGCTACCTTCACACCAATTCTTAAAGGATATACAATAATTTCTTCTATCGTGATTTTTTGATTCTCAATTTCCACAACTTGGTCTATTGGATAAGTAATATTCTTTTTGACATTTTCCTTTAATTCAAAAGGTATCAAAAACTTTATTTCTTTGTTGTCCATTACTGTTACGAATTCAAAGTTAAACTTTAATTCATCAAAAGAAAAAGAGTCCACAAATTGGTACTCGACCATATCTTGAAATTCATTTTGGATATCATCAGGAAAATATACATTATAGCTACGAGTATGCTCAGGAAATTCTTCTTTATTAAGAAGATTAATATACTTTATTTCTCCTCCTGTGAGAGGGTTTGTTGATTTCAATGTATAAAATACATTTATTCCTGATTCATCCATAATCACTCCATCTATCGTTAACGTCAAATCTCCTTTTGTCTCAGAAACATCTACCTTTTGATAATAATCATTTTCTATAATGGCGGAAAAGCCTTTATCTTGTTCAATAAATCCAATCATCCATTCCATCCCAGGGATAGATGTGAGCGCATTTGCAAAAGTTGGCGATATTCGAATAGATGTTATAAAGGAAACGATGATAATTGCTGCAATCGCAAGCCCAAGCAATCTTTTTTGTTTTTTCTTAAGCAGACTTTTTTCTCGCTTTGCTTTCATAAATCCGCTTAAAATGGCTTCATCTCCCTGTTCTATTGGCAATTCGACTTTTTCATATTCTTTTTTAAATTTTAATAACCTTTGTTCCTCTTCTTCATACATGCTCACTCTCTCCTTTCTCCTTAAAATATAGTCTTAATGTTTTCAGTACTTTATGTAATCGAGACTTTACGGTTCCTTCTGGTATTTTTTCCATTGCGGCAATTTCTTTGATCTTCGTATTTTGAAAATATTTTAAATAGATTAATTGCTGGTCTTCATTAGATAACAATTCAAGAGCTTCCTTTAGTTCAATCAAGGATTGGTCTTGATAAACAGATATATCGTATACTTGGTTATCAGAAATAACTCTGTTTGATCTCTTTACTTGATCTTGACAATAATTAATCATAATCCTTGTTAGCCATGTTTTTAGATAGGCTGGCTCTTTTACCGTATGTATTTTTTTGTAGGCTCGATATGTCACTTCCTGCAATGCTTCTATTGCTGCATGTTCATCTTTTAGAAATGCTAAAGCAGCTCTTAGCAATGATTCTTTATATAATTGCATTACTTCCAAAAAGGCATCATCATCTCCTTTAATAGCTTTCTTACTAATCTCTAACTCTTCCAATTAATCACCTCCCCTGTTGTTCTATACATTAGACCTTGTATCGAGAAAAAAGTTCGCGAAAAATTGTATAAATTTTTTCTTTTTATCTAAGAGCAAATTATACATGAAATTTCAAGCATAAAAAAAAGCCACCAAGACAAAGTCCTAGCAGCTTCCTACTTTACTTTAATACAATCCCTCTGTTTCTTCTTTCGTTACGATATAAATATTTTTCGTTTGAGTATAGCCATCCAATATACTCTTATATGTTTCTCTGCCGATTCCTGATTTTTTATACCCTCCAAATGGTGCTCCTGCTGGAAGCTGATTATATGTGTTCACCCACATACGACCTGTTTCCACACTTCTAGCTACACGTAATGCTGTATTAATATTACGGGAGAAAACTGCTCCTCCAAGACCAAACTCAGATTGATTAGCCAGCTCAATAACCTCTTCTTCGGTCTTAAATTTTATCACTGTTGCAACTGGGCCAAAAATTTCTTCTTGAGCAATGCGCATCTTATTTGTAGCATCCGCTAAAATCGTTGGTGCCATAAATGCCCCTTTTTCCAGTCCATTGTTTTCGAGTCGGCAGCCTCCTGTTACAACTCTCGCTCCTTCTTCTTCCCCAATTTTTACATATTCTAAAATTTGTTTTAATTGACGCTCGTTTATTTGTGCTCCCATGATAACATCATCTTCCCAAGGCAAGCCAACTTTTACATCTTCAAATGCAAGTTTCATCTTGGCAAGGAACTCATCATATATTCCTTCCTGGATAAAAATACGGGAACCAGCACAGCAAACCTGTCCTTGGTTAAAGAGAATTCCTAATTGAACCCCTTCCAATGCTCGCTCCATTGGTGCATCATTAAAGATGATATTCGCTGACTTTCCGCCTAGCTCAAGTGTTGATGGGATTAGTCTTTTCGCTGCTGCAACCGCAACTTCTTGACCAATTTCCGTTGATCCTGTAAAAGCAATTTTTGCAAATCCTTTATGATTTAACATATAGTCTCCAGAATGAGAACCACGACCTGTAATGACATTGACTACTCCATTTGGCAATACTTGATCAAATAGTTTCGCCAATTCCAATAAGCTTAACGACGTAGTAGAAGATGGGTGGATAACTACTGTATTGCCAGCTGCGATAGCTGGTGCAATCTTCCAGGCAGCCATTAATAACGGGAAATTCCAAGGAATGATTTGTCCAACCACCCCAATAGGCTCTTTTATTGAAATAGATAAGGTATCCTCATCAAATGCTTGGGCAGTTCCTTCTTCTGAGCGGATTACCCCAGCAAAATAACGAAAATGGTCAGAGCTTAATGGAACATCAATATTTCTTGTTTCTCTGAGCGGCTTCCCATTATCCAATGTCTCCACTAATGCTAACTTTTCCGCATTTTCATCGATTAAATCAGCAATTTTTAATAATAAATTGCTTCTCTCTATCAAACTTACTTTCTTCCATGTTTTTAAAGCTTGCGTTGCAGCCTCTACTGCTTGATCAACATCTGCATAGGTAGCATCTACAAAATCAGCCAACTTGTCTCCATTACTAGGGTTATAGCTGCTAAGGAGATTACCTTCTGAACCTTTTATCCATTGACCATTAATGTACAGACCATACTCCTTGTCCAATACTGTTGTTGCATCTAATGCAGTTACCATTTTCAAAACCCCTTTTTAATATATTTAAAAATAAGGCATAGTAGGAAAAATGCTTTTCTAATAATTCTAGACCTTATTTTTATCCTGGTTATTAAACTACTTGCTAAGAATACGTTTACATAAGCTATCAAAAAAAGGTTACTAGTTTTAAATAATGTGATTATTTTAACAAACTAATTAAATTATAGATTCCATTAAAAGGAATGTCTATTAATAACCGTGTACTTCTTTTGGTTACAAATCCTCGATGAGCAGTGAGAATTTCTCTCTGTCTTTACTTCTCTCTTTTCAAAAAACTTAAAGCATTAAAAATGACATGTGGCTCCCCACACGTCATGCTCTTCTTGCTTTAATAATCATAGTAGTTGGAAATTTTCTTGCTTTGTATAAGGAATAATAGCGATCAGAGATTTCCGCCTCTACTTTTTCAAAGTTTTTGGAAACCTCACTTTCCATTACACATTCAATCGTAAATCCAGCTTTAATTAGTTCATTTATATAGGTGCTCATTTTTCTTTTTGGTATCACTACTGGTGCTTCTTCCCCTTTAAACCTTGGATATGTTGTTATACCTTCTTCCTGATAAGAACCTGTAAGAGAGATTTGACCGTTTTCACTTTGCATATATGCATATAGCGGATGGTCCCAACTAAAAATAAACGCTCCTCCTGGCTTTAAATACGAATAAATAAGGTTAAATGTCGTAGCTAAATCCGTTGTCCACCCAATGGCATAAATCGAATAAACTATGTCGAAATATTCCTTAGGAAGGGCAATATCTTTTTCCATCGCAGCACAATATAACTGGGAAGGCATATCTTTAAGTGTTTCTTTTGCTGTCTCTATTTGCTTTTCAGATAAGTCTACACCCCATAATTCACTAGCTCCTTTGTCAGCCATATACAGTAAAGAATGTCCGCTGCCACAGCCGATATCAAGCACCTTTTTATTTTTTATCTCTTTAAATAACCTTAATTCTTCTTCTGTTTGGCAAAAAGGGCCATAACTAGGTAGTGCGTCAATTCCGTTAAAATGATGGGCTACTATATCCCAGCTTTTCTTATTTTGTTGTAAAATATCAGTCATCCTTTTTATCCTCCTCCGTCTTTCTTACTGATTCTACATTCCTCTTTTACTTACCTGCTTGCATTTTCATATGAAAAAAACCCGCCAAAACGGACGAGTTTTTTGTCATTCTTACCTAATTTTATTCGTTTCCTATTAAGCATTCTCTTGCTTTAAGCCATCAATAATATTTTCTTTCTTAATTTTGCTGACTGAATATAGCATAGCGGAAGCGACAATGATAAATATAGCAATCACTACATAGAAAATGCTTAACCATGGAAGCGCAAAACCATATTCAAATGTATTGCTTATAGACCAGTATAGGATAGCTATTACTCCTATGCTAATTGGAAGACCATACATCAATGCTTTTATCCCATAAAAGATACTCTCAAAGTAAATCATTTTATTAAAACCAGTTGGGGTCATTCCAACAGAACGCAGCATAGCAAATTCTCTTTTTCTTAAAGATATACTTGTAGAAATGGTATTAAAGATATTGGCAATACTAATTAAGGAAATGAGGGAAATAAAACCGTACATAAAAACAGACATAATCATAATCATCTGTTCCGATTGCTTACGATCCTTTTCCACATTGTAAATATAGATAGAGACTGTTTTTAAATCTTCTAACTCTTCTTGGGCTTTCTCCGGATTGTCGCTATTTAAATAGAGATTGTAGTTCAAATTAATATTTTTTTCCTTTTCAAATAATTTCTCTGCTACTTCATTAGAGATGATCATTGTTAACATTCTATAATTATCAGCATCCATTCCCATGAATGTTTCATTCGTAAATAAGCCAATCTGTATCTTAGTAAATATTTCATCCTTTGCGCTTTCTTCACGGTAACTATAGAGATCGAGATAATCCCCTGGTTTCGCATTCAGCACTTTTTCCTCCACAAATTTCTCTTCATATGGATCAAAATAAGATGCCGTCTCTATCACTATCCCTTTTGGATCATCGGGATTCGTATATTCTTTGATAGGAAAGCCTACTGAATTAGCGTAACGCTTAAAAGCAGATTCAGATAAAATAAAGAAATTTACAGTAAAGGGGAGTTTGCCGTCCTCTAAGAACGCATCACCTTTTTCCACCGATTTCCTATTATTTTCACTTAAAAGATCTTTCTTTAAATAGGTACTTACATACGCATTCTTAATTAAATTGCTTTCTGTAATACTTGGTGCATTCGCTAAAATCTGTAGCTCTTCCTCTGGAGTTGTTGAATCTGCAGACACAGCAATATCGTAATCGATATTTTCCTGTGAGAGTCCCACTGACTTTTTCATATTATCGGTAAAATAAGCCACGACTAAGAAAAGCAAAATACTAATAATTAAAGAAAAAACGGTTGTTTGATATCTACGCTTATTCCGTTTTAAGTTTTTTAAACCAATTTCAGCTTCTATGCCAAATACTTTGCGAACAAATTTGGATGTTTTCACTTTTTTCCCTGATAATTTAATATCTTGTGTTTGTCTAATTGCATCAATTGCTGAAATCTTCGATGCTTTCCTAGCTGGCAAATAGGTTGAAATAAAAATTGTTACAATGGAAATAATAATAGAAAATAGGATGGAATAAGGCGTTATCACTACATTTAATCCTTGTGTAGAGTTTAAGGCATCTTGCAAATACTTATTGATAAAAGTGAAAGTAATTCCAATTCCAACGATTCCAGCAATTATTCCTAATGGAATGCTGATGCCGCCTATCACCGCACCTTCAAAGAAAACAGAATTTCTTTTTTGCTTCTTCGTTGCACCTACACTTGATAGCATCCCCAAATGTCTTGCCCGTTCCGACACACTAATGGCAAATGCATTATAAATCAGTGCTACAGAACCAATAACAATAACAAGTATGACAATACCTATTAGAGAATACATCGTTAGAAGCAGGTTATCATTCGATGATACGCCATAATAACGCAGTAACTCATTATTAAAATCCACTTTTGCAATAGCTAATTTCTTTGCCAATGATTCCGAGTCCTCATATATAGACTGCTTTACCTTTTTCATCACAACACTTGCATTTACGCTACTACTAGTTGTTAACTCCTTTTGATCTAAATAGCTAATAACAGTATATCCTGGTGACCAGGAAGGTTCCCAAGATGGTGTTTCCATAATACCGACAATTTTGAATGTATAGGATTTTGCCTGCTGAATTTCCTCGACACTTTTTCCTTCTTCATTCCTTTGCAAAGGATCTGTTTGTGTTAGGATAGAATCTTCTTCCTCTAATTGAAAGTGCCTTTCCCCAATGCTAACATTTATCTCCTCACCGATGGCATACTTACTATTCCCCTTCTTCCTCATTTCATCAGGTATGATAATTTCATTAGATGCCTTGGGGAATGTCCCTTCTTTTAAGGTAATTAAAAATTGTTCAAATCCTTGCTCATCATATTGTTTAAAAAATAAATACGGTTTACTGTCATTTTTTGAATCCTTCCAGTTCGCATAGCCCAAATTATTGGATAGGATAACTTTTTCCATGTTACTATCCTTCCTTAACTCTTTGGCTTGCTCATTATTAACCCCAATAAATTGTGCATGCCACTCACCGTCTCTTGCAATACTGTCTCTTTTTAATAAATCGATAAACGAAACACCAAGTGTCGAAACAGCTGTCAACATACTGACAGCTATAATGACACCAATAATCGTCACTAATGTTCTTCGCTTGTTCTCCTTTAAATTTCTTAAAGTGAGTTTATTCATTATATTCATGGACGAATCACCTCATTTTTGGCGATTTTTCCATCTTCAACAGAAATCACACGATCTGCTTGTAGCGCAATCCGTTCATCATGGGTAATAACAATTAATGTTTGATTATAGGTTTTATTAAACATTTTTAATAGTTCCATAATCTCTTCACTATTTTTACTATCTAAATTTCCTGTAGGCTCATCTGCAAGCATAATAGCAGGGTTGCTAATAAGTGCACGTCCAATGGAAACACGCTGCTGCTGTCCCCCTGATAATTGATTAGGCAAGTGATCTAATCTTTGTTGTAGACCTAATATAGAAACAATGCGATTAAATTGCTCCTTATCTACTTGATGGTTATCTAATAGAAGCGGCAGCGTGATATTTTCTTCTACTGATAGAATGGGAATTAAGTTATAAAATTGATAGATAAGTCCAATTTGTCTTCTTCTAAAAATAGCTAATTGTGTTTCATTTAATTGATAAATATCTGTATTATCCACAAAAACTTTTCCACTAGTCGGCCTGTCTACTCCACCTAACATGTGAAGCAATGTAGATTTACCTGATCCAGAAGGTCCAATGATTGCCACAAATTCACCTTTATTAACGGAAAAAGAAACATTATCCAATGCTTTTACTGCCGTTTCCCCTTTTCCATACACTTTAGACAAATTTTCTATTTTTAAAATTTCCATTTTATCGTCCTCCAATTACTTGATGCTCTTAGTGTATCTGTCTAAAGTGACTCTGTAGTGACTTTAAAGTGACAATTTAGTCACTTTCGTAGGAATAGGTGGCAAGTTCTTTTATGCTTTGTTCTTTTTTATGGGGCATTTCTGGCTTTCACTCCCGCTCCTAGATACCGTTATCCCCACTAAATCACCTGTTTATAAAACTTAATATGAAAAGTAGTCCCTTCCCCCACCTTACTTCTAACTTCAATATCGCCATGCTGGCTTTTGATAATACTATAGGCCATCGCTAAACCAATACCGATGCTATCTTCACTTGCATTTTCTCCCTTATAAAATCGTTTAAATATATAAGGCAAATCTTTTTTAGAGATGCCTTTCCCATTATCCTGAATAATGATTTCTGTAAATAAAACATTTTCAGCGTATCGAATATGTATTTTTCCATCTTCAGAGGTATGCTCCACACAATTTTTCAAAATATTAATGAGTGCTTCCGCAGTCCAATTAAAATCTCCAGTATAGGAAACACTCTCGTCTCCTGTAATCTCAAAAGAAAGTCCTTTAATATCCATTGGAATTAATATTGGTTCTACTGACTTATTAATCAGTTTTTTAACATCAACTTGCTCCTTTTTAAAAGGAATCGTCCCAGCATCCATTTTCGATAATTTCAGCAAGGAAGAAACAAGCCATTCCATTCTTTCCAGCTGAATCGAAATATTATTCGTAAATTCACGCCTTCTCATTTCTTCAAGATTTGGATTGCACAACAAATCGGTCATGACAACCATGGAAGTTAATGGTGTTTTCAATTGATGGGATATATCTGAAATAGCATCTGTAAGCTTTAATTTTTCCTCACGTAAAAGAGCGCTCTGCTCCGATAACATTAATGTAACCTTATAAATGTTATTTTTTAAAATACTCAATTCGCCTTCCACATTATCCCGAATATCCAGCCTTACATCTCCGTTGCTAATTTGCTGTAAATAATTCGATAGCTTTTCCATTTCCTTATACCGGTATCTAGTAAAATGATAAAAACAATACGTGATAGCAGCAATCACAACGAGTAAAAAAACTGCAGCTGAAATGGAATATACAACACTTGCATAGATGATAGCCATTATGCTAATAACCGCTAAAATGAATAGAAGTACCTTCACTTCTCGATTACGAATCATATTAATCCCCTACCTTATAGCCAAGTCCACGTATGGTTTTGATGATAGTTGGTTTTTGAGGATCGTCCTCTAATTTTTCGCGGAGCCTTTTTATATAAACGGTTAATGTATTATCATTAACAAAATCTCCTGCCACATCCCATATTTTCTCTAATAATTGGCTTCTAGTTAAAACTTGTCCTATATTATTAGCAAAAATGAGAAATAAGCGGTATTCTAGCGCTGTAACCATTACTTCCTCATTCCTTTTATAAATTTTTCCTTCCAATGTGTTAATCCGTATAGAATCTATTTCTATTAGTGGATTATTCTGCAACTGCTTATTATACCGTCGCAAAACAGATTTAATTCTTGATAGAAGTTCTCTTATGCGAAATGGTTTTGTAATATAGTCATCTGCTCCCATATCGAGTCCCATAACAACATTCACTTCATCATCTAAAGCAGTCAAAAAGATAACAGGCTTATCCGCTTTTCTTTTTACATACTCACATAGTTCATAGCCAGAACCATCTGGTAGAGACAAATCAAATAAACATAATTCAATATCTGTTAGTTGCTCTTCTAAAACTCTTTTAGCAGTTTTTGCGTTAAAGCATGTAATTGTTTCATACTTTTCACTTTGTAAACTATATTCTAAACCCGTGGCAATGGTTTTATCGTCTTCCACTATTAATATTTTCATTATCTTCTCCTATATATTTTCTTTTTTCTGTATTATTCTAAACGATTGATGTACAGAGGGAAAGCAATTCTCCTATTAATATCAATCAAACAATCGGTATATACACTTAGCATACAATAAGGAATGATGGAGAATAATAAAATAAAACAAATCAAAGGAGTTTTGTCATGGACACGCGTGAACCACTGAATATACGTTCAACAAAAACGGCCCTCACTGAAAAGCTTACATCTGCAGAAATGGGGAAACTTTGGGCGACTTATATGGGAAACAGCATGTCTAAATGCTATCTCCATTACTACCTTCAGCATGTGGAGGATAAAGATATTAAGCATTTATTGAAAAAGGCATATAACTTATGTAGCGAATTCTTAAATACGATAGAAGCTATATTTAAGAAGGAAAATTTTCCAATCCCGAAAGGTTTTTCTATAGAAGAGGATTTGAACCTTGATGCCCCTCAATTATTTGAAGATGAATTCTATGTACATTATCTTAAATATACTGCCAAAGCAGGAATAAGCATTTATAATGTTGCTGTACCACTTGTTTTTAGAAAAGATGTAAAGGAATTTTTTACGTATTGTATGGAAGCAACGATGGCTTTAATAGAGCAAATCAAAGAACTATTAATGACTAAAGGATTTATTAGTAAGCCACCTATTATTCCAATACCTGAAAAAACAGATTTTGTTCAAAAGGATTTTTTAAATGGATATTTTGGACATGTCAGACCTTTACATGCATTAGAAGTCGCCCATCTTTACGACAATATTGAAAATAATGTTGCGAGTAAAGCATTAATTATGGCATTTAGCCAAGTTACAAAAAATGAAGAAATTCGCGAATTATTTATTAGAGGAAAAAATTTCACTCACAAGCATGTGGAGCATTATATGGACAAACTACATAATGAAGATTTACCAGCGCCATCTTTTCTTGATCATTTAGTAACAACATCAACCGTTTCTCCTTTTTCTGAAAAAATAATGCTATTCCATAAAGTGGATATGTTTTCCATGAAGATTAGATCCTTTGGAAACTCGGTTGCAGTGAATGGCAGACATGATATAGGTTTTATGTATACAAGAGGCTTAATGCAAATAGCGTCGTTTGTAGAAGATGCCGCAAAACTTATGATTAAAAATGGCTGGATGGAGCATCCACCTTATGCAGCAAAAAGAGATACGTTAAATTGATAGATGAATAAACAATAAAAAGGTGTCTGGTTTTGTCCAAATACCTTTTTATTGTTATTCTCCAACAACTGCCTTTTATTTATCTCCGTCTAATTGCTGGAGCTCATTAACAGTAACAAATGTATATCCTTCTTCCGTTAATGCTTTTAAAACACCTTCTATTGCATTCAATTCCTCACCCGTTTGATCATACATAGGATGCATTAAAATAATGGAACCAGGCTTCACTGATTCTTTCACATAGTTTACTTTTTTCTCTGCCACTTGATAATAAGTATCTGGCTCGATGTCCCAAAGTATCGTATCCATATTGGCTTTTTTCAAATAATAAGGAAGTCCAATAATCTTCTTCCCATTTGGCGGTCTGAAATCAATTTCACCTGTATATCCTGCTTGTTCAATTAATTTATTTGTGTCTTCTATTTCTTTTTTTATAAAGGAATATGATTTAAAAATCATACGTTCGTGAGAATAGGTATGATTTCCAAGTTGATGACCATTTTTTGCAATTTCCCTTGCTAATTCAGGACTTTTTTCTATTTCATTACCGATAAGAAAAAAAGTCGCTTTTGCATCATATGTATCTAATAATGCTAATATCTCCTCCACATTTTGTGTTGGTCCATCATCAAATGTTAACGCAACTACCTTCTCATTAGTCTCCACATGATTGGTTAATCCACCAAACAACTGAAAGGTTCGTGCATTCATTAATTTATAGGTACTAAATAAAAGCAAAAACAATATGCCAATTAATATTATCCATATTTTTTTCATGCTAACAGCCTTTCTTTCTCCTATCTTTCAATATTCTATAGTATATCTTATGCAAACAAAATAGATAACCAAGAAACTCCAAAAGCAAAAAAGAGAAGAATGCCTAAACACTCTCCTCCATTCCCATTTCTATATATAGGAAACAATCGTTATTCTTCGTCCTTTTCCTTTTTCTTGTCAATCGTTCCTTCTGTTAAACTCTCTTTTGCCTGGTCATGGGTTTTTTTCATCCCTTTTGAAGCCTCATCCTTCTGTTTCTTCTCATTAGGCTCATGTATTTTCCCTGCTGGACTTGTAGTTGATTCTTTACTCATTTATAACGCCTCCATTCTAGTTGATATAAACATATCTACTAGTTTTATACCACCTTTAATCGAACAGAAAACATCGTCTTTTTACGAACCTGTTGATCGATAGTGTCGTACACCAACTATCCAGACAAAAATGCATGGAAGGATAAATATTATACCTGCAAGCGGCGTTAGCATATATAGCCATCCAGCCTCTCCTCCCTTACCAAGGAGATATAATAAAGGTAAATAATTGACACTTCCAAAAGGAATAACAAAAGTAAAAAAGCGTGTCACCCATTTTTGATAAATATTTAGAGGATACTGAGCCATTTCTCTGCCTCCATCTGTAAAAATATTGGCAATTTCCAAACCTTGTATAGTCCAAAAACTAAGCGTGGCGGCCAAAATAAAAATTCCCGTAAAGATGAATACCCCGCTTATGATCATCAATAAAAGTGTTAGAACTTTTATTAAACTCCAATCGATTGCTAGATTACTTAAAGCCCAAGCTAAAACGATAACACTTTGCAAAAGTCTGCCTACTCTAGTAAATTCAAATTTTGAACCAAGAACCTGTACAAATGTTGTCCTTGGTCTAACAAGCAATCTATCAAAATCACCACTTGCAACGAGACTGGAAAAATTATCGAATCCTCTTGCGAAACATTCACTTAATGCAAACGCCATGTGAATGATGGCAAAGCAAAGAGCAACCTCATAAAAATCCCAGCCCTTTATTTGTCCAAATCGCTCAAATAAGAAGTATAATCCAGCAAAAGCAGAAAACGGAACAAGAAATTGCCCTAATGATAACAGCCAGAATGATGTTCTATACTGCATTTGTGATTTAAATAATACGAGAAGGTATTGAAAATAAAGTTTCATCTAGCTTCATCCTCCTTGCACAATTATTTTTTTCATCGCCTTTTGTAATGCTATCTTCCCAAAAAAAGCAAGTACGAACAGCCAAGCGAGCTGAATAAATATACCCTCAACCGCTTCTCCATTGGGAATATTCCCTGAATAAACACGGAACGGAAAATCAGCCGTTAATCGAAAAGGAAGGAGATAAACAATTTGTTGGAGCCACTCTGGCATTAATGGAATAGGAACAACCATCCCAGCAAAAAACTCCCCTACTACACCAAAGACTAAAAGTGAACCCATTGGCGATAATGTGATAAAAACAGAAATATAAATAAACATAGAAATAGCTACTAAAACCAATAGTCCTAATAAAAGAGAGAGACAAAATAACAAGAACGTTTTTACATCTGGAGGCAACATCAGCCGATAAGCTGGTGGCAGCAAAAAAGCCAGCAATAATATTGGAAAACACCTTAATAATGCGCTAGCCAATCGCTGGGCAAGTAACTTACTAAACCAATATTCATATATCCCGATTGGCCTACATAACTCATAAGCAATATTCCCTGTTGTAATTAAATCAAATAATTCATTATCACGAAACCATAGCATAATAAAAGCTAAAAAAGATTGCTGAAGCCATAAATAAGTAACCAATTCTTCTAAAGAAATTGGTTGATTTGAACTTGCTTGGGCATAAAACGCCTGAAATATCATGATATAAATAAATCCCCAGAAAAACTGTGTAGCCACTCCTGCCAATGCAGCGGCCCGATACTGCATCCCATTTAATAATCGCAATCTTAATACAGCAATATATGGTTTCATTGTCCTCATATCTCATACTCCTTATAAAGCTGTACAATTATATCTTCAATTGGCTGGGATGTCACTGAAATATCAACCAAATCAAGGGAATGAGACAATTTCATGATTACTTCCGATACAGAGACTATCGTAGTATCCACACTTATTATGGCTCTTTCCTCTGTCCAAGAAATCGGAGTAGTACCAGGAATTTGAATGGGATTAGTACTTGATTTATAGTCAAGTGTTATAGTGCGATGGGACCCAAAACGGCTTCTTAATTCCTGTAAATTCCCATCATATAATAAGCTCCCTTTCCCTATTAAAATGACCCGATCACAAAGTGCCTCAATGTCGAACATATCATGTGTCGTAAGGATAACAGTTACGTTCTTCTGCTTATTGATTTTTTTTATAAAGTTTCTTACAGCAATTTTGCTTACTGCATCAAGACCAATCGTAGGTTCATCTAAGAAGAGAATTTGTGGATTATGTATTAAGGACGCAGCAATTTCACAACGCATTCGCTGTCCTAAACTGAGCTGTCTTACTGGTGAATGTAGAATATCCTTTAATTCAAGTGTTTCTATTAATAGGGATAGCGTGTCGTTATACTCCGTATCTGGTACCTGATAGATATCTTTTAACAAGGCAAAAGAATCGATTACCGGTACGTCCCACCATAGCTGGGAACGCTGTCCAAAAACAACACCGATATTTTTTACATATTCTACTCGATCCATCCATGGTGTATAGCCCATTATTTCACAACTGCCACTATCAGGAACTAAAATACCGCTCATCACTTTTATCGTCGTTGATTTTCCTGCACCATTTGGCCCGATATAACCAACAATTTCTCCAGGATTAATCGTAAAACTCACATCATTTAATGCATGAACAATCTTATGTTCCCGATGTATGAGCGCTTTCAGACCTGCGGCCAAGCCCGTTGTCCTTTTTGCAACCTTAAAGGACTTATTGATACCTTCGACTTTAATCAATGGATTTCCCTCCTTTTTCCAAAGAAGACTATAATAGCATTCTAGTTAAGATGGTGTCAATTAGTTTTTTGATTTTTTAAAATCTTCTTTCTGGTTTAAATCAACTTACAAGAGAAAGGCTGGAAAAAACCTTTAAACCGATTCATTTGGAGAAATATGTTCTGAAATGACTATTGTATTGGCATCATTTTAGTAATTGGCGAGTTTCTTCATTAGGAATATAAAACTTAGTTACAGGGAATATGATTCGTCGTAATCTTATGTCTTCACCTTTACCGAAGAACCGTGAAAGGAAAATTAGCGGAGTTTTTCCGGTTAAATGCAGAATGGAGCTTGTTTCAAGGTAAATAAGGGGAGTTTTTCCGCTTATCCCCATCAAAATCACCAATTTCTGAAGGTTTCGTTCCAATAGGAGGAATTTCTCCGTCTATTCCTGCCTTTTTTTTTAAAAATTACTAATTAAGCGGAATTTTTCCGTTTATTATCAGCTTTGATGCTTAAGCGGATCTCCCAGGCAATCAGTGGCAGACACTCTCCATCCTAGATGAGGGCCTTTTATCGACCACCTTATAAAATCAATAAAATTGGTACTCAAAACAACACTGTGTCTTTTTTAATTGTACATTACTTATTGTCCATCATAATAATGATGTCCATTGCTATGTCAAATCTAAAAAACCCCCAAAAGTTAGTACTTTTGGAGGTCGGTACCTATCCTTCTTTTCTTGTGTCATTTAGTAAGAATGAACACGAAAACAGGACCTTTTAAATAACCTTTCCAGGCTTAATCGTTTTTCATAAAGCAACCAATCAATTAGAAGTTCTATTCCACTTTAATTGGTGAATAACTAATAATAAAATAAACCACACTGGTGTCACAATTAAAGCGATTCTTGTATCCTCTGCGAGTGCTAAGACAACAAGTACAAATGCTAGAAAAACAAGAATAATATAGTTAGCAACAGGGTACAGCGGCATCTTAAACTTATTCTTCGCAGCTAGCTCTGGTCTTGTTTTTCGATATTTCATATGACAAATAACCGTAATTGCCCAAATATAGATAAAACAAACCGTAGATATACTTGTTATTAATGTAAATACACCCTCTGGCATGAAATAATTTAAAATAACCGCAATTAACACAACTATAACTGAAAAAAACAAAGCATTTGATGGAACTTGATTTTTAGTCAGTTTAGCAAGTGCTTCTGGAGCATTCTTTTCCTTTGCTAAAGCATACGTCATTCTACTAGTACTAAAAATCGCACTATTACATGCAGATGCAGCAGAAGTTAGAACAACAAAGTTAACTATTCCAGCAGCAGCAGCTATTCCCACTGCCAAGAAGACTTGAACAAATGGGCTTTTCGCAGGATTAATAGCATTCCAAGGATAAATGCTCATGATGATAAGCAATGCTCCCACATAAAAAATCAAGATTCGAACAGGGATATTATTGATTGCTTTTGGAATAACCTTTTCAGGATTCTCTGTCTCACCAGCTGTTAATCCGACTAATTCAATACCGACAAATGCAAACACAACCATCTGAAATGAAAGGATAAATCCGTGCATCCCATTTGGAAACATTCCATCATGGCTCCATAGATTGGTAAAACTAGATGGGCCAGCATTTGTTGAAAAGCCTTTAACAATCATAATAAAACCAATAATGATTAAGGCAATAATCGCAATTATTTTAATTAAAGCAAACCAAAATTCCATTTCACCAAATAGCTTAACAGTAGCTAAATTCATAATCAGTAATACCATTAAGGCGATAAAGCCTGGTAACCATTGCGGAATATTTGGAAACCAGAACTGTGTATACATGCCAATGGCTGTTAAATCTGCCATTGCAATGGAGATCCAGCAGAACCAATACGTCCATCCTGTTACAAAAGCAGCCCTATTTCCAATATAATCATGAACAAAATCAACAAATGAATGATATTCAAGATTCGATAAAAGTAATTCTCCTAATGCACGCATAATCAGAAAACAAATAATACCTGTAATAATATATGCAAATAAAATAGAGGGTCCTGCTAAATTAATGGACTTACCCGCTCCAAGAAAAAGGCCGGTACCAATCGCTCCCCCAATGGCAATTAATTGAACATGTCTGTTTTTCAAGCCTCTAGACAATGTTTCTTGCTGCATTTAAAATCACTCTCTCTTCATTTATACTATTAAATTCTATTATGTAACAAAATCAACGAATTATAGTTTAGCACATTATAAAGGAACATTCACGAATCTCTCTTCTTATTGTGTTAAAAGAGAGATTCGTGAGCAACATGATTAATTTTTATGCTTTTAGAATATGCTATTATAGATTAAATACTGTACTATTAGGAAGAAATGTTTAAGAAGTTTCATTTTAAAAATGCTATAATTGGTTGAAATACAAATATCGGTATCCTACAATACTTATAGTAGGAGCTATTCTTTAGGTAGATTGAGGTAGCTAAGTCTGTTCAGATTATAGGAGGAACCATTCATGGCCAATACATATCAAGGAACAAAACTAAAAGTTTTTGCTCTTAATTCATCCCCTGCTCTAGCCCAAGAAATAGTAGAGCATCTAGGTACTGAATTAGGAAAATGTACCGTTAAAAAATTTAGCGATGGGGAAATTCAAATTAATATTGAGGAAAGCGTCCGTGGTTGTGAAGTATTTATTATTCAGTCCACTTGTGATCCTGTAAATCAAAGTATTATGGAATTACTCATTATGATTGATGCCTTAAAACGCGCTTCTGTTGAAACGATTAATGTCGTCATTCCATATTATGGATATGCACGTCAGGATAGAAAAGCACAACCAAGAGAGCCAATTACGGCTAAATTAGTTGCCAATTTAATTCAAAAATCTGGTGCAGACCGTGTTATCACATTAGATTTGCACGCACCACAAACACAAGGCTTCTTTAACATTCCAGTGGACCAATTAGTAGGAATACCACTGCTTGCAGACTACTTAAATACAAAAAAGTATGCAAGTGATGTAGTAGTAGTTGCCCCAGATCACGGTAGTGTTACTCGTGCCCGAGAGCTTGCAGATCGATTAAAAGCCCCAATCGCAATTATCGATAAGCGTGGCCCAAAAGATATTGGTCCTCGTGAGGTAAACATTGTCGGAAACATTGAAGGAAAAACAGCCATAATTGTAGATGATATTGTTGATACATCTTACCGCATTACGACTGCTGCAAAGGCATTACTTGAGAATGGGGCAGAAGAAATATATGCATGCTGTGTCCATCCTGTTTTATCTGAACCAGCAATTGATATGATCCAGGAATCTCAAATCAAGGAATTGATTGTGACAAACAGCATTCCACTTCCAGAGGAAAAGAGAATTGACAAAATTACGCAGCTATCGATTGCTGAATTACTAAGTGATGCCATTAGCCGTGTTTATGAGCATAAGTCTGTGAGTGTGTTGTTTAAATAATCTGTTAAGGCTAAAGGTTGTCCACTGGGCAGCCTTTTTTAATGGATTTAGTAGAAATAACTAGTTGGGTTGGATTATTTCCTCTCTACTTTAGATCATTTAACTAATTACCAAATAATACGAACCCACCTCAAAAATAAAAAATAGACTCCTTTTCAACCAGGAGTCTATCAAATCGTATTTATTTCTCCACTTTAGATAACTCTCATTGTTACGATTCCATCAATCTCTTTTAATTGCTTAGAAAGCAGTGGGATGATTTCATCTGCTACTTCGTTATCGATATCAATCATCGTGTAAGCATACTCGCCACGACTTCTGTTTATCATATCAGCAATATTCAACTGGTAAGTAGAAATTGCTTGTGTTATCTGTCCTACCATATTAGGAATATTTAGATGGAAGGCTGTAACACGACGTTTTCCTGTGTATGGGATGGATGCATTTGGAAAGTTTACAGAGTTTTTAATATTACCTGTTTCCAAAAATTCCTTTACTTGGCGAGCTGCCATAACAGCGCAATTTTCTTCAGACTCTTCAGTAGATGCACCTAGATGAGGAATAGCAATCGTATTCTTCATTTGCAGGACATTTTCATTCGGAAAATCTGTTATATATCGTCCTATTATGCCTTCTTCTAAAGCAACAGCTATATCAATTTCATTTACTAGCTCGCCACGAGAGAAGTTTAAAATTTGCGTACCAGGCTTCATTAAGTCGAAAGCTTGCTGATTAAACATTCCCTTCGTATCTTTTGTTAACGGCACATGGACTGTTATATAATCAGATTCTGTAAATAGCTGTTCTAATGTCATAGCTCGCTGCACATTACGTGATAAATTCCAAGCTGTATCTACAGAAAGAAAAGGATCATACCCAATGACATCCATATCTAGAGCAAGGGCATCGTTTGCAACAAGTGCTCCGATTGCTCCTAAGCCAATGACACCTAAAGTTTTTCCTTTGATTTCGTGCCCAACAAATTGTTTTTTACCCGTTTCCACTAGTTTTGGAATTTGGTCACCTTCAGCAAGGAGTGTTTTTGCCCATGATACACCTTCAAACAAATTTCGAGATGAAGCCATTAATGACATAAGCACCATTTCTTTTACTGCATTTGCATTAGCACCAGGTGTATTAAATACAACAATTCCTTGCGTTGTACATTGCTCAACTGGAATATTATTGACACCTGCTCCCGCTCGGGCAATTGCCTTTACATTCTCTCCTAATTCCATACCATGCATATTAAAGCTGCGCAAAAGAATTGCATCAGGGTTATTGCTCGTATCGTCAATTGTAAAATTTCCTTTTTTAAACACACTTAGGCCACTTGCAGCAATATTATTTAATGTCTTAATAGTCTTTACATCTTTAACAGTCGTAGTGCTCATCTCCATTGCTCCTTTTCATTCAATTATATTCTTTTTACGCTTGGTTAATACGTTTACCTTTCTAAATGAAATCATCTAAAAAAGAAAAAGGCAAAGGAGTATATCCCTTACCTCTGCCCAGGCGAACGACATACGACACTATGTGCTCCCCTACGGTTTTCCGTATTTCGCCAGTTACACATAGCCTTTAGATTGCCTTCATTCTATCAGACTATTCAGTAATCATCAATGACTAATTTCTTATTAATTTTGTGTTTTTTCATGCTTTTTTTAGAATGGTTTATTGGTATAATTTATTTTTCTTTATATATTCATAGCATTTTTCTGGCAAAAGATACCTCGGTTCCCCACCTATCGCAAATTCTTCCCGTATATAGGTAGAGCTTATTTCCATTGCCAATCCCTTATCTAAGAGATGAAAAGTGCTCCCATCGTCATGATTACGGAGGATTGGCGATCGGCTTATGGCTGAAAGCATATCAATTCCATTTCTAGCCATTACAATAAACCGATTTTCTGCTATCAACTCCTCTCCTTTTGTCCACATACCTCTTCCAATATCAACCAATAAATCAGCACCCATAATAAAGTACACACTATCCTCTGGAAAAAGCTTTTTAAAATAATTCATCGTATGATACGTATAGATTTCCCATCCATCTTGTATCATTTCATAATCATCTAAAGAAAACTTCTCATTATCCTCTATTGCCATGTTCACCATCTTTATACGATGTTCATCTGCTGTTTCCATTGTTTTATCCCGTCGCTTACTGGAACAAGGAAGAAAAATAACCTTGTCTAATTTACAACGATGGGCAACAGTGCTAGCCGTCCAGAGATGAACATTTGTTATTGGATCAAAGGATGATCCGTAAATCCCTATTTTACCCAATTTATCCTCTCCTTAAAAAGGTTAAACGCTGCGTGATTTCTCTTTCATTTTTTCTATATAGCTTCGCTTGTTTTCCCAGCATGCTTTACTTAAATCGACTGGATACTCTTCTGGATTAAGCGTTCGCTTATATTCATTCCATAGATAATTCAGGTTCTCTTTAGCCTTCATTTGAATATCTTTTAATGCTGGTGGTTCAAACTGGATATGCCCGTTTTTTATAACTGGATGATGTAATTCGATGGTCCTGTAATTCGCCACCACTTTATTCAAATATGGATGAACAGGATGAAACATTTTTAATGGTTCTTGTGTTATTACTTCATTTGCCAGTGCAATGTAATCACCCTCAGCATGGTCATTTTCATTATTTATAATTCGATATACTCTTTTCTGACCTGGCGTAGAAATCTTTTCCGGATTTCCAGATAATTTAATGGTATCCTCCATTATACCTTGTTCATTTTCTATACTGACTAATTTATATACAGCGCCCAGTGCTGCTTGATCAAATGCAGTAATTAACTTTGTTCCAATTCCCCAGATATCAATTTTTGCTCCTTCTGCCCGCAAATTCATAATGGTATACTCATCTAAATCATTAGAGGCAATAATTTTCGTGTCAGAAAAGCCCGCTTCATCAAGCATTTCTCTAGCTCGCTTTGAAAGATACGCCAAGTCTCCACTGTCTAAACGAATCCCCTTAAAGTGAATCTTATCTCCAAGCTCCTTTGCCACTTTTATAGCATTGGGAACACCAGAGCGGAGTGTGTCATATGTATCAACAAGGAAAACGCATTCTTTGTGGGTGCTGGCATAGCTTTTAAAAGCCTCATATTCGTCTTGATATGCTTGAACAAGTGCATGTGCATGTGTTCCAGATACAGGGATATTAAAAATTTTCCCTGCCCTTACATTACTCGTCGCCGAAAACCCACCAATATAGGCAGCTCTTGTTCCCCATATCGCTGCATCCATTTCTTGCGCTCTTCTTGTCCCAAACTCCATTGCCGTCTGCTCTCCAATAACCTGCTTCATTCTCGCAGCTTTTGTTGCAATAAGTGTTTGGTAATTAACAATATTTAATAATGCCGTTTCGATTAATTGCGCCTCCGCAATTGGGGCTTCTACTCTTAGAATCGGTTCATTGGCAAATACTAGCTCCCCTTCCTCCATGCAATATATGTCACCAGAAAAAGTGAAATTTTTTAAATAAAGAAGAAAATCCTCCTTATAACCTCCTTCATTTCGTAAATAGTCCAAATCGCTTTGTGTAAACCGACAATTCTTTATATAAGATAAAATCCGTTCAAGACCAGCGAATATAGCAAAACCATTTCCAAAAGGGAGTTTGCGAAAGTAAAGTTCAAACACAGCTTTTCGTTCATGTTTTTCATCTCTCCAATATGTCTCCATCATATTAATTTGATAAAGATCTGTATGTAGCATCAGACTGTCATCCGCATAGTTCATTTATTTTCCTCCTCTTGCTATATTCATTTCTACTTCAAAAGCAAAGTCCCTTCCCTTAGCATGTGACAAATCTCTGTTTGTTATATAATTATCCGTATATTTATTAAATCATTCTCTTTTGGGCTAAGCTTTTTATATTTGCACTACAATTTTTTAAGGAGGAAACGTTCATTTAAAACAAAACCATTTTTAACTATAAAAAAAGCAAGTAGTTTCTTACTAAAGAACCTACTCGCTTTTACCTATTTCTTTTAAAACTGTACCTTTTCTAAAAATAACCCATTTGCTTCTGCCATCATTCCTGTCAGACTACGATCTTTTTCTGCAATAATTGCTGGAATAGCATCTGCTTCGATTTTTCCTAGCCCAATCTCTATTAGTGTTCCCACTATTTTTCTTACCATATTGTAAAGAAAACCATCACCACTGACACGAATTTCAAGAAACCCTTCCACTTCTTTTATATCAATGGAGTATATTTCTTTAACCATTGACTTCTTCTTAGATTTAGCGTTCGAGAAAGCTGTAAAATCATGTTTACCAACAAAATAGGCAGCTGCTTGCTCCATTCTTTTTACATTTAGCTTTTTCTCTACATGCATACTATATTTGCGCATAAAAGGATTGGTATACGATTTATTCCAAATTTTATACACATAGGTTTTATCCTTTGCATTATATCTTGCATGAAAACGATCAGGAACGATTGCTACTTTCGAAATACTAATATCATTTGGTAAGTAGTGATTTAGATAATTCATGACCTCTTTTTCCGTCATTTCTTTGTTCATTTTGAAGTTAGCAACTTGTGATAATGCGTGTACGCCTGCATCTGTTCGGCTGCAGCCGATAATTTCAATCTTTTCTCCTACCATTTCTGTCAGGACGTTTTCAATTTTCCCTTGAATGGATTGGTCCCCATTACCGAGGCGTTGCCATCCTTTATACCGTCCACCATCATATTGAATAAGCAATTTATAATTTTTCATTTTTTCTCCTGTCTCTTCCTTTTTATGTTCTTTATTAAAATAACGTAATCCAATTCTAAAATCATTACGAAAACCTAAAGAATCGTACTCATTATACACTATTATCTCCAAATTCTTCATTAGTTAAAAAGTCAGATTATAACAGAAATGCTTCATTTTTTATAAGTTTTTCATTAATTTATTTCCTAAATAAAAGAATCAATGTTAGAGTAAGAGATAGCAGTAAACTATAAAGAGTTGTAGGTGAACAATAATGATAGAAATTAAAACATCCCCCCTAAGCGATGGGGAATTCAATAGAGGCGTATTTGCTACTTGTGATATTAAAAAGGGGACCTTATTCCATGAAGCTCCTGTTGTTCCTTATCCAAATGAACAACATAAGTATATCGAAAGAACGGTATTAGAAGATTATGTATATGAATATGGCATTAATCACAGTGCAGTTGTTCTAGGTTACGGCATGCTTTTTAACCATTCGTATGAACCAAATGCGACTTATGAGATTAATTTTGATAAACATACTTTTGATTATTATGCTTATAAGGATATAAAAGCCGGCGAAGAAATTTTAATCAATTATAATGGGGAAGTCGATGATTACGAGCCATTATGGTTTAATAAAGATAAAGAAGAAGAAAATTAAATTCGTCACTGAAAATTTCCCCAAATAAAATATGTTGATGGGAGCGGATATGTAACATTTCCGCTCCCATCAACATTTTAGCATGCAACAAAAAGGTAAACAAAACCTCGATTCTGAAGACTCGATATTATTTCGAGCTTTTTTTCTTCTTCCACTTTGATTCATATTCCGCTTTTTCCTGATGTACTTCCTTCAATAGACTTACTGTCATTAAAATCATTATTAAGGAAAAAGGAAGAGCCGCAATAATCATCATATTTTGTAATCCATCTAATCCGCCAGAATAAAGTAATACAAGGGAAATCGTCGTAAGCAATACCCCCCAAATGACTTTAATCCGATTACTTGGATTTTGTACGCCATTTGCAGATAGCATCCCCAAAACGAATGTTCCTGAATCGGCAGAAGTAATAAAGAACACAGCAACCAACAAAATAGCCAATAGGGATAGTAAAGCACTAAGTGGATAATGCTCTAAAAGGGCAAACAATGTTTCTTCTGTAGCAAAAGTTGATATAGTACCTAACCCTTTATGTTCAAGATACATCGCATTTCCACCGAACACAGAGAACCATAAAAAGCCAATTACTGATGGAATAAATAGTACGAACGTTATAAATTCACGAATCGTTCTTCCTTTGGAAATACGAGCAATAAAAATACCTACAAATGGTGACCACGCAATCCACCAAGCCCAATAAAAAATCGTCCACGCATCTATCCATTGGCGATTCTCACCATTTAAAGGCGCAATTCGGAAACTCATGCGCACTAAGTTTTGTAAGTAGCTTCCAATTGTATCTGTAAATAAATTGAGGATAAATACCGTATTCCCCATGATAAAAACAATCAAAAATAAAACGAAAGCTAATATCATATTCGTATTACTAAGGATTTTAATCCCTTTGCCTAATCCAGTAAGGGCTGAAAGTAAAAACAGGACGGTGACAATTACTATAATAATAAATTGTGTTAAAAAATTGGAAGGAATATCATAAAGAAAAGAAAGCCCCCCATTTATTTGTACCGCTCCGAAACCTAGCGTTGTTGCAATCCCTGTTACTGTTGCAAAAACAGCGATAATATCAATAATTCTTCCTGCTCTTCCTTCCATTGAATTACCTAGCAATGGCTTCAAGGTTGAACTGATTAATGTTTTTCCACCTTTCCTAAAGGTCGTGTAGGCAAGGCTTAAAGCAACAATCCCATATACTGCCCATGCATGAATTCCCCAATGGAAATAGGTATATCTCATTGCATCTTTTATGCCTTGATCTGTACCAATTTCATTTGTCGGAGAGCTAATTGCATAATGACTTAGTGGCTCTGCTGTCCCATAAAAGACAAGGCCGATTCCCATTCCCGCACTGAAAAGCATCGCTAACCATGCTAGTCTTGAAAACTCAGGCTTATCGTCAGGTTTTCCTAATTTTATTTTACCTACAGGACTTATTAATAAGTACAAACAAATTATCACGAAAAATGTGACCACAATTAAATAATACCAACCAAAAGAATCTGTAATAAAGGATTGGACACTAGCTGTGCCTTCCTTAAGTGTATCTGGTGCAAGAGCTCCTACTAACACAATCAACAAGATTATGATTATAGAAACATTAAAAACAAGATAATCTTTAAACTTCATATAATAAATTCTCCTTCTAATCGAATAATAATCTATGTACAAATAGTCGCCTAGTTATTATATCCGTAATTAGGAGAATTAAACAAGGACAACCCTTTCAGCTTTCTAACGCATCTATCATTTTCCCTGGTTGATTACTGGACTGGATTATTGCTTCTAACACTTGTTGATTCCTTAGTCCTACTTCAAAATCTGGAAAACCTGATCCTATTTTCCCCTTTAGCATTTGGGCAAAATCCTCCCATTCAGACAAGTATACAGTTTTTGGAACATGCATTTTTTTCTCCACAACCTCAGCCGTCCCATCATCAAAATGTATCAAATTCACTATCTCTTCTTCCATTGTACTTGCATGAATAGTTCCTTTATCACCGTATATGGACACATCAAACTGATTCCCTGAGCCTATAGCATTTCTTGTTGTTTGAAATGTACCAACTATGCCACTTTCCATTTTTGCCTGAAAACATACAAAGTCGTCAATAACGAATTCTTTCCATTCATTCGATTGCTCCATTTTTCTTTTCTTAATAAAGCTTTCCATTTTAGCTGATACTTCTTGAAATGATCCAAATAAATAATATGCCATATCAATCATATGGGAACCTAAATCGCCTAATACTCCTGTTCCTGTGACCGCAGGATTAAAGCGCCAAACATAGGGAGTATCATAAGGTAGTGCTCCCCACCCTTGCAGATACTGAATAGAAAAATTCATTATTTGACCGATTTCCCCTTTATCTAGTAATGCTTTTACAAATCGAAATGCTGGTGTATATCGATAACTAAACCCTACCATACAAAGAATAGGTTGTTGCTTATATTTTTCAGCAAGCTGTTTCGCTTCCTCATAGTCCAATGTTAACGGCTTTTCTGTTAAGATAGGCATGTTTTTTTCGATACAATATTCCAATATTGGCGCGTGTACATTATTGGGTGTGATGGATACAACTGCATCTACTTTTTGAGAATCAATTAACTTACGGAAATCTATATATTGATTTTCCGATTTAATAGCTAATCGCTCTCCGACTTTTTTTAGATTTTTGTTATTTGAATCACAGATTGCATCAATTTGAAACGTTCCGACATTCTGCAATCCCTTTATATGAGACTGAGCCATCCCACCAACTCCAATTAATCCTATCCGTATTTTCTCCATCATACTTCTCCTCCTTTTTTGTTTTCATATTTTGAAAAAATCCTTTTAAATATAATCGAATTCACAAAAGTCAAAATGGAAAGTCCACCAAAGGTAATGAAATAGACACCTGTTAAAAAACCAGTAAAAGAGGATAAAAAGAAAACAATAGGCACTATATTGATCATTAGTACCAGTAATAAATATGGAAAGTGAAAGCCTCCAATCAATAAAGAATTTACAACTGCTGTTTTTATTGAATCTTCAAATCTAGATATATAGGGAAAAATAATTACGAACAATGTAAGATATAAAAAGCTAAAGATAAGGGTTAGACTCATAAAAATAACTTTCCAAATCCCATTGGTGTATACAAGATAATAAATATCTCCAAGTAGAATTACGCCAATACCTATCAGGAGAAACCAAATAAGGGAGCTCTGTTTTAAATTCTTTTTAAACGACTGGATAAAACTTATCCAAATGGAGGGATGTTCTCCTCTTGCTATTTTAAAATGAACCGAATACAAAGCTGTTAGCGAAGCACCTATCGTGACAATAGGAAGTGAGAAAAGAATAAAAATAATATTCAATAAAAGAACATCTACTATTTTCGCTAAATTCCTGCTGATGGGACTATCGAGTTGAAAGAATGTACCCATTTCATTCACCTGCCTTTTCAACAATAAATAATTCACTTCCTATTAGATAATCAAGTAGTCTTTTATAAAGAAACAACAGTCAGAAATAAAAGTTTAATTCTGACTGCTGCACTTCGTACTTTCTACTTTAATGATTCCTGATATCTGTTAAATGCAGTATTTTGGATTTCCATAAACTCACCGTAACCCATTTTTTCTAGTTGCCTTATATAATCATCCCATTCTTTTTCTACTCCACCTTCTACAACCCATTTAGATTGCATGGAATTCACATAGGAAGTTAAGTCTACATTCAACGTATTTAAACGTTGCATTTCATCTGCTGTAAAGCTTACTGTTGGAAATTGCTCTCTTGCGTATTCGCTTATTTTTTTATCAAGTTCTAGCTTTAATCCATCCCCACTATCAGTTGGCAAAGTTACCTTTTCATTAAATCCATCTTCAATATATTTAGGACCAAAATCACGGAATGAATTAGTCCAAGCAAAAATATCTGCTGATTCTCCTTCAGGTGCATTCAATACTTGATACGTCCCATCATCATTTTTCTCTACCCCAATGCCAAATGATCCATAAAAAGTTTGAATACTAGCATCCTCTGTATAAAATTTATCTGCCCATTGTAATAATTTTGCTGGATCCTTGGCTTGAGTCGTAATAAGTAGTTCATTTCTCGAATAGGTTTCCGTATCAGAAATTACGTATCTTTCTCCATCAGGACCTTTAAGCGGCGCCAATGGAACATATTCCTTGGCATTTGGACCAAATACAGCATCTGGTGTCCATCCAAAGGCGACTCCTACTAATGAACCGTTTTCATCTTTACGTTTTGCTTCTGCCATTGAATCATCCTGTGTAAACAATTCTTGATCGATTAAGCCATCCTTGTATGCTTTATTCATCCATGCAATTCCCTCTTTATATTCTTCCTGTGTAGGAATGTAAGAAGGCTTTCCATCCTTTAAAGTCATTAGACCAGCTTTATCATTTCCTTTCGTTACGCCAAATGGCAATATAAACCCATAAATATTCCCTCCATAAGGAATTTCATCATTTAAATCTCCATTTCCATTTGCATCCTTTTCCTTAAATGCTTTTAGAACATTATAAAAATCTTCATACGTATCTGGCATTTCCAAGTCTAAATTATCTAACCATTTTTGATTAATAAATAGCTGATTTCCTGTTAACGGTCTTAAAGGCAATTTCTTAGGCAAGCTATAAATATGGCCATCAGGAGAGGTAACTAGAGCTCGTAATGATGGCTCTGTCTCAAATGCCGCCATTAGATTCGGCATATTTTCTGCAATTAAATCCTCTAATGGAATAAAAAGACTTTGGTTTTGGGCAATATCCCCATCACTTAAAGCTAACGATCCCCAAAATGCATCTGGTAAATCTCCACCTGCCATCAGTACTGATTTCTTATCTCCCCATTCGGAATTTAAATAGATGTCCCAATCGACTTTAATTCCAGCTTCTTTTTCTGTATCTTCTACAAAGCCTTTAAGAAAATCATCGCCCCAGTCTGCCCAACGAACGGTTGCAATTCGATATTCCCCATCTTCCTTTTCTTTGGTGCTCGTGTTAGCATTGCTACAGCCAACAATTAAACTACTTGTTAAAACAACACTTAGTAACCCTTTCCAGCTTCTCTTTATCATTGCTATTCCCCTTTCTATTACTCTTTTATAGAACCAACCATGACACCTTGATTAAAATATTTTTGCAAAAATGGATATAAACACATAATAGGTGCAGTTGATACAACTATCGCTGCATACTTCATCATTTCGGATAATCTTCTTAATTCTGATGCCAGTTCCCCAGATGCAGTACCAAGCAAAGATTCATTGGAAATTAGAATCCTTCTCAAAACTAATTGAAGCGGCTGCAAATCTTCATTGGAAATATAAATCAGTGCATTAAACCATGAATTCCAAATACCAACGGCAGTCCACAAACCAATTACAGCTAAAATAGCTTTTGATAATGGCAGTACTATCGTTAAAAAATATCTGATTGTTCCACATCCATCAATTTGCGCTGCCTCCCACAACGTATCCGGTATACTATTTTTAAAAAAAGTTCTAGCGATGATTATATTAAAAGAGGACACAGCAAAAGGTAATACCATTACCCAAAAGGTATCAAGTAACCCAAATCCTTTTATAACTAGATAAGTTGGTACCAATCCTCCACTTACAAACATAGGAATAAGTATAAAAATAGATAGCCACTTTTTCCCGAATAAATCAGCCCTTGATAAAGCATATCCTGCAGGAATATTAACGATTAAAGCGATAATCGTCCCCACAACCGTGTAAATAATTGTATTCAAATAAGATCTCCAAATAATTTCCTGCTTAAATAATTCAATATAGCCATCTACCTTCCACTCTTTTGGCCAAAACCATACGTTTCCATTTGTAACATCTGTTGGATTACTAAAGGAAGCGATAATAATAAACCATAAAGGATACACAATCATTAAAATCATTAAAATAGCAGTCGTATAGACAGCAATGTCAAACAAGCGATCATTCCAACTTTTTTTCTTTTGTGATTTTTTATTAAATTTTTGAATAAGTGTTCCTTCCAAGACTGAGGCCTCCTTCCTATAATAAACTTGTTTTTGTTAGTTTCTTGGATAGCCAATTTACAAGAAGTAAAATGATAACATTTACTACGGTATTAAATAAACCAATCGCAGTTGATAAGCTATATTGAAAGTTTTGCATCCCTACCTTATAAACATAGGTTGAAATAACCTCACTTCCAGTTAAATTCAATGGATTTTGTAATAATAAAACTTTTTCAAAACCTACACTTAAAAGACTTCCAGCACGCAAGATTAATAAAATCATAGCCGTAGGCATAATAAGTGGTAAGTCTATATGGATAATTTTCTGTAGGCGGCTTGCACCATCCATCGTTGCAGCCTCGTAATAGGTAGGATCAATAGCTGACAATGCTGCCAGAAAAATAATACTATCCCATCCTAAATGCTGCCATACATCACTCCATACATATACACTACTGAAAAGTGTCGGTTTAGATAGAAGATTCGGCATTTCCATCCCAAATATAGATAAAATATTGGCTATAAGCCCAGTGCTCGGTGATAGAAAAATTAATATCATACCACACATTACCATCGTTGAAATAAAATGAGGCAAGTAAGTGGTAACTTGAAAGAATTTTTTAAACATTCCAATCCGCATTTGGTTACAGAGAATAGCTAATGCAATCGGAAGTGGAAACCCTACAAAAAGACTATACAAACTAATATATAATGTGTTTTTTAGCGTTAAACCAAATTGATAGGAATGAAAGTACTGTATAAAATGCTTCATTCCTACCCACGGGCTATTCCAAATCCCGAGTGCAGGAGAATAATCCTTGAACGCCATGATAATTCCATACATAGGGATATACGTAAAACAAATTAATAGAATGAGAGTGGGCAGAAGTAATACATATAATGGAAGACTTTTTTTCATTGGCTTTAAATAATTTCTCTTATTTGGAAAATCAGGTGTGATTTGCGTGTTTTTTTCCACAGCAATCGTACTTTTCAACTCTACCACCTCCTTTATTTGTTATAATTATTATATGAAAGCGCATTCAATAAAAATAGAGCTAATCCGACCTGAAATAATACTAATTAGGACAGATTTTCTTCTTATTTCTCTATTCCACACTAAGAAATAGCAGTATTCCGTTGTATTTCAGTTATTTTCCTTTTTCAAAACGGAATATTGCTAGAAAAAGTGTATTACGTTTATATAATGAAAATAAGCATTGGAGATGAGTAAATGATACGTTCCATTGATAAGAACCCATCCCGCTCTATAAATTACTATTTAAAAGTACTTTTAATCATTATGGTAATTATCTTACTAATAAACATGTTTATTAGTATGTTAACAATCTCTATTACAAGGAAACAAAGCATTGATACCATTACGAATTCCGTCAAATTTTATATAGAAAATGTTCGCTCCAATTTAAACGCGATAGACCACTTTATGATTTGGACAGTAGTACACGAACCAATAATTGAAGAAATGGAAGAGAATATGGATATGGACGTTTTCCCACAAAATTTAAGTAATTTTCGAACAAGAGTAAATGACTTTCAATACTCGATTGGAAAAGAGTTTCAGTTCTTTCTTGGTCTCAAAAAAGAATCGTTTTTTTCTAACGCTTCACCTATAGAACTACCTTATCAAGATTATCTACAAGCAAAGAATTACTTTTTCTCTAAAAATGATGCGCTACATACATATGAAATATTTAGTACATGGAAAACGATAAAAATAAACGAAACTTTTTATTTTTATCATCTATTAAGCTATGATAATCGAATTTTCGTTTGTTTAGTGTCTGCAGAAGATCTATTAAAACCTTTAAATGGCTTTAACTTAGGGAGTAATGGTTCCATCGTCATGAAACAAGAGGGAAAAACGATAATAACAACTGATCAACAAATGGCAAAAGATGAAGCGGCATCCTCTCCCTTTTTTACAAGCAAGTTACTATTTGAAGAAAAGAATATACTACTGCCGTTTAGCTTACAAATAAACGTAGATCATTTCGGTGCCTTTAAACATGTAGTTATCACACAAGTCCTCTTAATTCTTGCAACTATCGTTATTAGCATTATCTTATTTTTTATTTTTCTCTATATAAAAAATCGTTTAATCTTTCCTATTCAAAAGTTTTCTAAAAATCTATCTGAGCTAAACAATAGTAACGGTACGATTAATTTTGAAAGCAACAGCATTATCGAACTAGAGCAGGCTAATACACAATTCAAGAACCTAATGCAAGAAATAAAAAAATTAAAAATTAATATTTATGAGCAAGAGCTGGAAAAGAAAAGAATAGAGATGGATTTTTTACGATTACAGATTAAACCACATTTCTATATCAATTGTTTATCAAGTATTCATAGTATGGCAGAACTGCATATGTTTGCCGAAATCAAGAAAATGTCTATTGCGACATCCCGTTACTTTCGATACCTTTTTCAAACAAATCATCACCTTGTTTCGTTAAAAAAAGAGCTTGATCATATTAGCGATTATCTTTCTATTCAACAATTATTACATGGTCCTACTTTTCATTATGAAACATCCATTCAACTAAACATAGAGGAGATGCAAATACCTCCGTTGATTCTGCAAACTTTTATTGAAAATAGTATCAAGTATGGATTTTCTGATATAAATTATGAGGAAACTCTAATCATTTCACTAAGTATTACCCCTGCAAAAGACGAACAAAAATTGAACATTACCATAAAAGATAATGGGCCTGGTTATCCATTAGATATACTGAACAAACTTCAAAATCAACTACCCCTATCAGAAGTTAATGGAAAACAAATCGGAATAAATAATGTCATCCAAAGACTTCAAATGTTTTATGGAAATAGCTTTTCTATATCCTTTTCAAATGGAATAAATGATGGAGCTTTTGTTCAATTAGTTATACCAAAACAATTACTGGAGGAATAAAAAATGAATGTCTTAATAGTAGATGATGATCGATTTCTCGTTAAGTTATTGAAGGAAAAAGTTAACTGGGGAACTCTAGGGATTGAACAAGTTTATACTGCTCATAATATTCGCCAAGCAAAGAATATCTTTATTAATGAGAACATCCACTTGCTTATTTCAGATATAGAAATGCCATACGGTAGCGGTCTTGAATTATTAGCATGGGTCCGACAAGAAGGATATTCGATACAAACAATTTTTTTAACAAATTTTGCTGATTTTCATTATGCCCAAAAGGCCATTGAACTTCAGAGCTTTGAATACTATTTAAAGCCAATAGAAATCGATAAATTAGAGTTTAGTATTTTGAAAGCGATAAAAAAAATAAAAATAAGGCAGCAAAGCGAAGAGGCTATCCAAGTTGGCCAGTATTGGCAACAAAATAAACAAAAACTAGTGGATCATTTTTGGAGTTCCTATTTAAGTAATCCAAAATGGCTTAAAGCAGAACTGGAAGAACAATTACTAAAAAATCATTTAAGTTATTCCCCAGATGACTGCTTTTTGCCAATTCTATTAAACATATTTCCATATAAGATTTCGTTAAAAGAGAAAATACCTCCTATTTTAGAAATAGATGAAAACTTGGTCTTAAAATTAAACGTCCATTTAGAAGAATCCTTTAAGGAAACCCCTTTTTCTTTGGAAAGTATTGTTGGATTAGATATTAATAAAGAAAAATATGTACTTCTTATAAAAAATTCCAAGGAGCATTTCGATTATCAGTCATTCATTGCATTATGCCAGAACTTAATCCAGACTCTGCGAAATGATTTGTTAATAGATACTCGCTTTAGTTTTTGTTTTTCTACACCTTTAGAAAAACTTCACAAAGCAGTAAAACAACTACAACAAAAAAGCGAGGATATGATTGATTTTAGAAACACAGTTCAGTTTTTTCAATCTTATGAAAAGAAAACAAATCCGTATACAGAACCTAATTTGGACATTTGGGAAAAACATCTTCAAAACGGTAATAAACAAATGTTTCTAAATAAATGTGAACAATATTTAATTTACTTAAAAGATACCAATAATCTTAACCTTAATGTATTACACAATTTCCGATTAGACATCACTCAATTATTGTTTACTCATTTAAAAAAGCAGGAAGTGCTCGCTCACAAATTATTTGATGGAAATACGAATAACCTACTACAGACTCAATCATTACGTTCCATTGATGATATGATGATTTATATTACCTATTTAGCAGATACTTCACTCCATTATTTAGACTTTATTCATTCACAGAAATCTGTTGTAAATACCATTTGCGATTATATTGATGCACATTATCATGAAAATATCACAAGAGATAGCATTGCAAAAATTGTGTACTTAAGTCCAGATTATATTGCAAGAATTTTCAAGAAAGAAAAGGGCCTCTCTCTTGTCAACTATATCATTAAAAAAAGAGTAGAACTCGCTAAGACGTTACTCATTCAAACAACCTTGCCAGTTCATATCATCTCCGATAAAGTTGGTTATGGGAATTACTCTTACTTTACTAAACTGTTTAAAAAAGAGACAAACTATACTCCTTTTGAATATCGACGTAAAGAAAAAGCCTCCACTCATTAGAGTGTGAGGCCAAATTTATTTATCTCAAAAAAACTTGACTATCTACATCTTCTTTACCAGATTATAGAGACTACTTTGATCACAACTTAGGAGCTAATTCAACAGCCTGACGCATTGCTTCCATTAAGCTTTTTTCATCCGCAATCCCCTTACCTGCAATGTCAAATGCTGTCCCGTGGTCCACACTTGTTCGAATAATTGGCAAACCAACCGTAATATTTACTCCTGCGTCTAATCCCAATACTTTCACTGGACCATGTCCTTGGTCATGATACATTGCTACAACAATATCAAAATCTCCGCGAACTGCTCGGAAAAATAATGTATCTGCTGGAAGTGGGCCAACTGCTTCTATGCCCTCACTTTGTGCCTTCTCTACACCAGGGATTACTTTCTCTTCTTCTTCTCCATAACCAAATAATCCATTTTCACCAGCATGCGGATTTATACCACATACTGCAATTTTAGGGTTTTCAATTCCTGCTTTTTGCAACGTATCATGTGCGAGTTTAATAACATGATAAACACGTTCTGGATTTATCATTTTTACTGCATCAATAATCCCAACATGTGTTGTTACATGAATAACTTTTAGGTTAGGTGCAGAAAGCATCATAGAGAAATCTTGTGTTCCAGTAAGATCAGCTAAAATTTCTGTATGACCTGGATATTTATGTCCACCTTTATGCAATGCCTCTTTATTTAAAGGTGCCGTGCAAATGGCGTGAATTTTCTCTTCTTTTGCAAGCTCAATTGCTTTAGCAAGATATTGAAATGCTGCATTCCCTGCTTCTGGAGATACTGTACCAATAGGAAGCGTTTCATCCAATAAATTTAGATTTAAACAATAAACTGTACCATAATGATAAGATACTTCTGCAATGTCTTCTACAGATATATTCTTTATTATCAACTCGCTATTTACAAACTGTTTTGCTCTTTCTAAAATTTTACTATCACCAATTACTAAAGGTCGGCTAATATCATACATTTCCTCTTTACCGAGACTCTTTAGAATAATCTCTGGACCAACACCTGCTGCATCTCCCATTGTTATACCTACTATTGGTTTTAATTTACTCATACTATCACCCTTCTTTTGTTAATCATAAATTCTAATGCTTTTATTAATGATTCTTCTGCCCCAAATCCACCAGCCTTAGTAACCGCCCAATAACTATTAATCTCTGTTCTAATTTTACCAAAGGGAAGTCCTGCCTCAATCTCCAAATACAATTCCATTTCCGTAACACCTAGTGCTCGACATACTGCCTTGGCTGTATCTCCACCTGTTAACACTAAACCTTTGATAGTAGGAAAAGCCTTTAATAAATGGTTTGCAATAATCCCCAAACCGTTCGATATTGCCTCACTTACATCAGTTTTACTTAAACAAAGCTTCTTACCAGCTTCTACCGCACTCGTTCTGTTAGTATCATCAGCTTCCACATAAAGCACAAAATGTTTACAGCCCTCATGTTGCTCAACTTTATTCGCAAGCTCATCCAATCTATATATTTGATTAACTAAATCAACTGGATTAATTTTCAGAAAATAGGAATTTGTAAAACTCTCAACCTTGCATAATTGCTTTTTGGTTACTTGAGATAAACTTCCTGAAACAATAAGTGTATGATTAATTTCCATTTCTTCTGTATCTTTTACAGAAGCAGAATTTAGGTTTAATATTTCTGGCAAATACTCAATTAGTCCAGCTGATCCTGCCCATACGATTGATTTATTTATCCTTACAAACAGTTCTGCGATATGGAAAAGATCCTCTTCTGTTTCCGCATCACAAACAAACCATTTATTACCTTCCTCTATCGAAGAGCGTATGATGCTATCTATCTCTTCCTTAGATTTATGCCAAATTTCCTTATTTAATAGTTTAATTTTCCTATTATCTGTTGGATTTAAGAGCTTTAGTAGATAGGATTCTTCCACTGGTGTCTTCGGATCGTTTGAAAATTCAGTTTCTGTTATGATGACACCGCCTACAAAATGATGCCCATTGATGGTTTGACGTCCCATTTTGGGATAGGCTGGAGCAATAACAATGACCTCTGGCTCATAAACAGCTTCTATCGCTGTAAGTTCAGCTTCTATGTTCCCTCTTAGCGTGGAATCAACCTTCTTATATATATGTTGATACCCTCTTTTTTTTAGAAATGTAGCAGCCTCTACTACAGACTGATATGCTTCTTCTTCGTTTTTTGCTCTGCTATCCGTATCTAATATAAGAACATCAGAATCTGCGTTTTCAGACGAATTTTTAACATCAAACACTACAGTAGTTGACAAATCTTTCATCGCCAGTTGAACACCTGAATCATTAGCGCCTGTTAAATCATCTGAAATAATGCCCATTTTATTTCTCAAGTCGAACACATCCTTACCTTACATTTTGATACCTTGTTCCTCAAATTTATATCCTTTTTTTTCTAATCTTTTCACTAAGAATCCTACATAGATTGGAAGTAGTATTGCTGTGGTCACCACAGAAGCAGCAACCTGAACTGTTGCAATATCCACCACTGATGCGAAGCTGACATTTGCAGCTGCTATTACTGCCGGAGTTGCCACCGCATTTCCAGCTGTTGAACCTTCCGCGGCTCCAACAATTGGATTCCATTTTAGAAGTTTAAATACATAATAACCAGCTGTTCCTGTTACAAAAACAGTTAATAATCCTAGAATGATTCCTGCTAAACCACCTTCTATAATGGCAGAGAAATTAATCCCCATTCCAAGAGCAAAAGCAAAGAATGGAATTAACATAGAACTTCCGCTATCTAAAAATTCTCTGATTTTATCATCTAAATTCCCTAACACCATCCCGACAACAATAGGAAGAAGCACGGAAATAAAGGAAGTAACAGAAAACAATCCATCAACAAATCCCATCGCACCAAAGATTGATAAAGCAACCATTGTTAAAAAAGGTCCATCATTAAGAGCTAAAAGTGAATAAGCTGCTCGGTCTTCTTTACTGCCGTACTGACCAACTAATGCAACAAATAATCCACCATTACTATTTGTCATTGCGGCAATAACTGCAATAGGTGCTAAACCTAACCAAAGACCATTATCTCCAGCAAATAGATACGCTAATAATCCAAAGACGGCACCAACTACCCATTTTGTTAGTAATAAAGTTGCCCCTTTCCCAACAGAAACTCCAAAAGATTTTACATTGATTTGTGCTCCAGTACATAAAAGAAATAATGCAATTAAAGTAGGTGCCCCATTAACAAATAAAGCCTCTGTAAAATTTCCAATTCTTAGAAGATTGGGAGTGAATGTATTTAACAGTGCTGCAATTAGCAACGGAACTACCATCATCCCTCCAGGAATCCGATCCAACGTTTCTTTTATCTTCATAATTTTAACACTCCTTTTAGTATGTTTCAATTTAAAACAATAAGTAATCGTTTACAATAGTAATTGTAATTGCTTTCATTTATTAACACAATGAAAATAGTATAAAACGTTGCAAAATTAAACACTAAGAACAAAAAAAAGCTGAAAATTTATTGTTTCAGCTTTCTCCATAGAGTCGTTCGATTTATCCCTAGTCTTTCTGCAACTTTTGTTTGATTATATTGCTCTTCTTCCATGACTGTATCAATAATTCTTTTTTCAATTTCTACTAAAGTACCTTGTAAAAATTCATTATCTTTACTTTCTAATTTATTTAACCTATCCCCTAAAAGCAGTTGAATTAACCTCTTCCCGATTACGAACCCCTTCTCTTCCTTTACAGCATCACGAATAAGAATATATAATTCTTCCACATTGCCTGGCCAGGTATAGGATTCCAATATCTCCATAGCATCTTCCTTTATTTTAATTGCTGAAGTTCCAAATTCCGCATGAAAAGCAGCTAAAAAAAATGCTACTAATGGCCTTATATCCTCTTTCCGCTCAGACAATGCTGGTAAATCAATACGTATGAAAACAGTATAAGAAAGAGAGTGATATATTTCAGTGTCTATCGTATCTATTGCAATAATCACTGTTATCCCCAAAGCATGTAACTTCTTTACTTTTCCAATAAATAATCTTAACTCGCTAGCATTTAACATTTCGATTTCATTAAAATATATCGATTTTATATCCGAGTCTATTTGATTTTTCATCGTAAGGAATGCAGCTGCAGATAGGATTCCTAAAAAACCAATCCCCCTATTTTTTTTGTAATGAATAAGTTTTGAAATTTGTTTTTTTCCAGTGCCCGATTTCCCTATTAGTATCCAATAATTATTATTAAGATTACTATCTATCTTATCGATACATCTCTTCATCTTCTCACTTTTAGAGATAATCACCGGTTGAGTTTGGACATCTATAATATGCAAAGGATTTTCCGGCACTAATTCATCTAATAAAGAGAATGCAAACAAATAATGATTCTCTCCCTCAAAATTTATTGGAACAATCATCTGTTTTATTCTTTTATGCTGATTCGTCTCTATTATATCTAGTTCTTCTTGAATATATTTTTTTTTATGTATCACATTTATCAATTTTTTTATTGGAACTTGCGTACGATCGAATATTGCCCAGTTTTCATAGACAATAGTCCCTTCACCATTCACTACAATAACATCCAATAATTGTCTCTCTATGGCGGTTTGCATAATAGTCATTTGCAAACGTTGCTTTCTCAGCATTCGGTAAATGCTCTTAACTTCTTTAATGGCTTCAAATATAGCTTCTCTTCCTGATTGTATCAGTATCCCTTCTAGATTATACTTAGCTGCTGCATCCCGTGTAATAACGTCCCCAATGATTAATTGATAGCCATCTATTTTCAATTGATTCACCAATGGTTCAACTTCTTTTGCATCCTCAATCGTAAATACCTCAATTGGAATTTCTAACAAATCTGTTATTGCTTTAGCTCCAATGGTAATGTTAGAGAACCCAACAATTGCTTTTTTTCCTGGATAATCATTTGCCAAGGTCAGTACGCGTAGCATATCATAGCCAGAAACATGTATATCAACAACTGGAATATTCACTTCTTGCTCTATTAATTGTGCCGTTCCCCCACGGCTTATTATTATCTCAATTCCTTGCTTTTCCGCCTCTTTTGCAATTGGAATTGCCTCCTGTAGATTCGCCAATTCAATATGCATATTAAGTTCATGATCAATTTTTATACATTCTTCCATTACATGCTCCAATGCAGGATATGGTGCAATTAATAAAGTTTTAATTTCCATCGTATTCACCTATCGTTCGTTATTACTTTATACATTGAAAGAAATAAGATTAGATGTCAAGTACCTGTTCCATAATTTAGTGGAGCTAAAACAAGCAAGAACCCTTTTAAATAATAAAAAACAGACCTACTAATATATAGCAGATCTGTCATGTGGTCATATAGATAAGCTTAAACTAGCGCTTTAAATAAACAATTTCCTCCGCTAATTTAGCCATTCGCTTTTTAACATCATCATCTGTTATTTCGTTTTCATCATCAAAATAATCATTATGCACAAAAACATTTTGTACGGTAACCAAACTTTTGAAATACGTAAGAATTGGCTTTAATTGGTATTCCATCACAAGAAAATGTTTATCTGTACCGCCTGTGATAACCATTCCTGTCACTTTTGATTTAAACGCATCTACTGGTAGATGATCAAAAAGATTCTTTAATACGCCTGTTATGGAAGCTTGATATACAGGCGTTCCTATAACAAGAGCATCTGCTGCTAATATAGTGTTTACTACTTTAATCGTATCATCATTATAATAGCTAAGTGGAGCACCGTTAACAAATTCAATCTCATACTCTCTTAAATCAATCAACTCCACTTGAACGGCTGGATCAAGCGACTTAGCTGCAACTAAAACTTCATTTACTGCTTTGGAAGTTTTTGCACCCACTAATGAGCCGGAAATTCCTACAAGCTTCATATTATCCTCCAAGCTTAAAGATAAGCATGAAACACTTAATCTTCGTTATCTTATTCGTTATTATTAGCAAATTTCCGAGCAACTACACTCCAATTAATAATAGAGAAGAAATTGGAAATGTATTCAGGTCTTCTGTTTTGATAATTTAAGTAATATGCATGCTCCCAAACATCTAAACCTAGGATTGCACGTTCTCCATCCATAATTGGATTATCTTGATTTGGTGTGCTTGTTACTTTCAAGTTACCTTCTTTGTCAACAACAAGCCATGCCCAACCAGATCCAAATCTAGTTGTAGCTGCTGCAGTAAACTGCTGTTTAAATGCATCAATGCTTCCAAATGCTTTAGTGATTGCTTCTGCTAGTTCACCAGAAGGAGCATTTTCTCCTGTAGCAGGAGCAATTACTTCCCAAAATAAAGAATGATTTAAATGACCTCCACCATTATTTCTAACCGCTGTTCTAATTTGTTCTGGGACTTCATCAAGATTACTTAATAGTTCCTCTAATGATTTTGCTTGTAATGCTTCCTGCCCTTCAAGTGCGGCATTTAAATTATTGACATATGTTTGATGATGTTTTCCGTAATGGATTTCCATTGTTTGTTGATCGATATGTGGCTCTAAAGCGTTAAATTCGTAAGATAAAGCTGGTAATGAATATGTAGTCATTTGTAATTCCTCCAATATTTTTATTTTTATACTTAACGGTTTAAAAAGTATAATTAAACAATAAACCAAGGTAAGAAAAAATGCAATCCTTTTTACTTCTGAATTTTGTAAATATATCTTTACAGACTTTGTACACATTAACTGCTTTCAACATTTTATACTATCTGGTATAATAAATTTTACTACATTTTAATTTACTTATATTTTCTCTCCAATGTATAGAATGGAGGTTTATGATGACCACTAAACAAAAAACTACAAAAGATAAAATCCTTCATTTCCTAAAAAAAGAAGGAGCTTTAACGGTAAATGAGTTTACAGATCGTTTGCAAATTACACATATGGCCGTGCGAAAGCACTTAACAATATTAGAAAAAGATGGATTGATTCAATCAGAACTAGTAAAACAGCCAATGGGACGTCCTATTCAAAGCTATACTCTGGCAGAAAGGGCAGAGTATTTTTTCCCGAAAAGCTATGAAGGAATTAGTATAGATTTATTGAATGATGTGAAAGAGCTGTATGGGGATGATTCTGTTCAGCAGCTATTTAATAAACGGGAAGAACGGCTTACAAATGAATATATCTCTCGGATGAGTGACAAGACTCCTTCTGAGAAAATGCAGGAAATGGTTGAGATTCAAAATGAAAAAGGATATATGGCAGATTTATCGAAAGTGGACGACCATACTTTTGAAATAACAGAATACAATTGTCCTATCTTAGAAGTAGCAAAGGAGTTTAAAGTAGCTTGTCGCTGTGAGACAGAAATGCTAAAAAATGTGCTAGGAACAAATACAGTAAGCAGAACATGTTGCCGTACTGAAGGAGATAACCACTGTAAATTTTTAGTGCAGTTTGTTTCTTAAAATAAGGAAAATAGAAAAGGGAAGTCTTTAAGCACTATTTGCTTAAAGACTTCCCTTTTTAAGATATTATGCAAAAATAGCTAATTCAGCTTCAATTTGCTTCATAATTAATTGGAGGCATTCTTCTGTGGTTTTCGCAAAAATTCTTTTTCCGTTTACAATGGCATATGGCCGTTTCGCACACATGCCACAAAATGAAAGACAGCTGCTTTCAATCACTGCCACTTCTGGATATTTTGATTCTATTATTTTTTCTAAATCTATTTCCGTAATCAGGCTTCCGTCACAAATTTCTACAACTACAATCCCCATCTTTAAAGCGCTCCTTTCTCATTTTCTGTACTAGCTATATATATATAACGATTTCACAATAGTTTCTATTAATAATAAATCATAAGAATTACTTCTTTTTAATAATCTAATCCATCTGTTTTTTATACCGTATAGTATAAAAAACAAGTATATACATTTAATCACTTTCTGTATAAAAAAGCAAGAAAAGAAACTTAAGGATAACTAATCTTTTTCTTGAAAATAAAAAAACTCCTCCGTAGCTGACTTGTATGAAACAAATCAGAGATGATCTACATAAGGAGTTTCTTTTTATGCGTCTTTCCATTCCTTCTATGGAATAATTGTTCCTACCCTCCAAAAAATTTCTTTAACTTTTCCAATTCTTCTTCGCTGTAGGTTTTCGATTTATCAAAATAAGGGTTGTCTTTCAGCACATTTTTAGGGTCAAGATTTGTTTTAATCGATACACTAAGCACGTCTGAATCTTCAGCAATAACTCTGTCTGTTACGCTATCATAGTTGGATAGATTCGTTCCTTTTTGCTCTTCCATATAGTACCTCCTTTTTTCCTATAGGATTTTCTATTACCAATAATTTATGCTAAATATTATAGGTGAAAAATACTTCAAAACAGCCCTTTTCCCTCCCTTATATCAAATGGGAATATTATCCTAATTAATAATAATATTCGGAATAATTCGCTCAGGCATTCACAATATTTGCTTTTGTAATCGTTTTCAAATATAATATACATTAGGTTGGATAACATCAGTGGTTATCATCGTACGCAGCGCAGGTGGAGCTGGTACTCTTATAGAGCTTTTTTAAGTTCTAAAAAAGAAGCAGAAAATCTTCTTATTAATGGAGGATTTTCTGCTTCTTTTCTTTTCCTTATTAGATTGTTCGCTTAAATTTTTGCTCATGACTAAGCAACCATTCTTTTCTCCATAAGCCACCAGCATACCCTGTTAAGGTTCCATTTGCACCTATAATTCGGTGACAAGGAATGACAATACATAGCTTATTTTTTCCATTTGCACTTCCAACTGCTCGTACTGCCTTTTCATTCCCTATGTTGTTGGCGATATCTTTATAGGATCCAGTACCAGCGTACGGAATAGTCGTTAATGCATCCCAGACTTGCTTTTGGAAAGGAGTCCCCCCTATTTCTATCGGGAAGGAAAAGTCATAGCGCTCCCCTTTAAAATAGTCATCTATTTGCTCGGAGCACGTAACTAACACATTTGGTGTAGATGCATTAATCAGATTTTCTGCCAGTTCTTTTTCCGAAAATAAGATAGAAGAAACAGCCTTTTCCGTTCCACTTATTTCTATTACTCCAATTGGAGAATGGTAATCGATTGTATACATCCTAATCCCCCATATAGCCTTATTTGCTTTTTATTTTAACAGAAAGTTGTATAGCAAACACTAATCATGCATTTTATCTTTTCCTTGTTTCTTAATCGAAAAACAATACAAAATCCCTTAGTTATTTTGTATCTTCCTCTCTTATTAATTTAACTTTATATTTACAAATGTAATAAATAATGGTAGGATTTTAGAGGATTTTATTTAATTCCTATTTAACCTATATGAATTAATAAAATTAAAGGAGGAGATTACATTGAACTTATTCACTGTTTTAAACATTATCATCTTACTTATTTTGCTTAGCGTTCTTTTCTACATGCAAAAGAAACATATTTCCTTTTCTAAACGTGTGTTTACAGGATTAGGACTTGGGGTAGTATTCGGAGCTATCCTACAATTGATTTATGATCCTACTTCTGAGGTAATCACGAATACAAATGATTGGTTTGGTATAGTCGGAAGCGGATATGTAAAGCTATTACAAATGATTGTTATGCCGCTAGTCTTTATTTCGATCATTGCAGCATTCACAAAGCTTGAAAAATCAGCTAATCTTGGCAAGATCAGCGGTCTTGTAATTGGAACACTATTAATTACAACAGCTATTTCTGCTGGAATTGGTATTGCCACAACAGCTGGCTTTGACCTAAAAGCAATTGATGTAAGTGCTGGAGATGCAGAAATCCTTCGTGGACAACAACTAGAAGAAACTTTAGGAGAAGTCCAAAGCACAACAGTGCCACAAAAAATTCTTAGCTTTTTACCTGCTAACCCATTTCAAGATTTAACAGGTGCTAGACCAACATCTACGATAGCAGTGGTTATATTCGCCGCATTTGTTGGAGTTGCTTTCCTTGGTATTAAAAGAAAAAATCCAGAACAGGCAGCATTTTTTCAAAAAATCGTCGAGGCTATACATACGGTTGTTATGCGAATTGTAACATTAGTTCTACGATTAACTCCATATGGAATCCTTGCATTAATGGCAAAGACCGTTGCAGGAAGTAACTTCGATGCCATTGTGAAGCTAGGTAAATTTGTTATTGCTTCGTATGTTGCGTTAATTGCGATGTTTATTGTTCATTTAATCATTCTTGCTATTATGGGACTAAGTCCAAAACAATATGTGAAAAAGGTTTGGCCTGTTCTAACTTTTGCATTCACTTCACGTACAAGTGCTGGAACAATGCCCTTAAACATTGAAGCACAAAAAAATAAATTAGGTGTACCTGAATCCATTGCAAACTTCTCTGCATCGTTTGGGGTATCCATTGGGCAAAATGGCTGTGCCGGAATCTATCCAGCAATGCTTGCAGTCATGATTGCACCAACACAAGGGATTAATCCATTATCCCCTTCATTCATCGCAACCTTAATTATCGTTGTTATGATCAGTTCTTTTGGGGTAGCTGGAGTTGGTGGAGGAGCAACGTTTGCAACCTTAATCGTTCTTTCTACTTTAAACCTACCAGTTGCTTTAGCTGGGGTATTAATTTCCGTTGAACCACTAATTGATATGGGGCGTACTGCTCTAAATGTAAGTGGATCAATGGTTTCTGGTGTTGTAACAAGTAAAACACTTGGTGAATTAGATACGAAAAAATACCAGTCTAACGACATCAATGCTTCTGAAACTATCGCATAAAAAAACAAAGTTTTATTTAACAAAGGTTTCTGTTTTGAGGTGTTTTTCTTAAAGTGGGTGCCAATCTGACAGTAGCTTTGGCATCGTTATTAGTATATAAAATGGAAAACTCGCCATTGGAATTGGCGAGTTTCTTTATTTGGAATGCAAAATCCTTATTTATATAAAGTCTCACTTACTTTTGGTATGGTTCGCCGTAAGGCATTAAAACGATGGCCTCTTGGACTCACCCCCTTTTAAAAAAAGGTTTTGTCCTGAATCGAGTAACCTGCAAAAGGAAAATAAGCGGAGATTTTCCGGTTAAATGCAGAAATGAGCTTGTTTCGGGGTAAATAAGGGGAGGTTTTCCGATTACGCAAAGTAAAATCTCCCTTCTTCGCATTTTTCGAGTCAATAGACGGAATCTTTCCGTCTATTTAAGCCTTCTTTAATAATAATTACTATATAAGCGAAATTTTTCCGTCTATTTTTCAACTCAGATGCTTTTCCTTATACCCCAACAAATAAGTGCGGATCCTCTCGAACCCTCGATACTCAAAACGGCACTGCAAATGTCAACTGACTTGACAGCTTTTTTATTTGTACAGTACTTATTGTCCATCATAGTATCCTTTTAATGGATGTGCTTTGCTTTTTTGTTTTGACAGTTTCACATATTTGATGGTTTATTATGAAGTTAAGCATTGTATCAAGTTCATCTCAATTGTTAAATGTATTCCGAACCATTCCACTTTCGGATTAAAATATACTTTTAAAAAATAACAATTTTTGTGAATCACCTTACTTTTTTTAATTTATTTGCTTAATTGATCGATAAGTTCAAAGTAATTGATATTCATAGCTTCTATTTTATGTTCTTCATTTAGATTTGCTTGCCCAGTAATCATTCCTACTGCTGCTGAGGTACTGCCTTCCTTTTGATATTCTACTTTCGCAGAAAAATTATAAATAATTTCCGCTGAATTGGTTTTTTCACATTTAATATCCAGTGCCCTTAACTTGTAATGATGTCTCTCAGGTTCAATCCATACTACCGAACCGTAGATTGATATATATTCATCGAATGCTCTATCACTTGCAAAATATTCTCTATATAAAGCCTTTTCATATTCCCTTAACCCTTTAATTTCTCCCTCCTCTTCTGTATCTGTATTATTCATTATTTTTTCCCATTCTTCATCTGGACTTGTAAAGTTATTTTTTATAACAGCTTCGATTGTTTTTATATTCTCTTCTTCTTGTTTTGTTATATAATCCTTTTGATTGGAGTCTGAATCATAGGGTAATGTACTTAATCCAAGTGGTATTAGGATAATGATAAATGCTACAGCAGCTAAATATGGGAGTAATCTGAATGATATCCCACTCTTTTTCCGAGTCGAAGAAACCTGTATCCATAACTCTTCCTTAACTCCATTAGGTACTTTAATAGAGTTAAGTTCCTTTTCTAATTGTTCCTTTATTATTTCTTCTTGATTATTCGTCACTTCTACCTTCACCTCCTGTTTGGTACTGTTCAAATATTTTTTGTTTCGCACGAAATATTCTTGATTTGACTGTTCCTAATTTAATGGAAAGTAGCTTAGCTATTTCTTTCTCCGTAAGATCATCCATATACTTTAAAATTAAGACTTGTTTATGTTCAGGTGGTAAGTTAGCTAAATAATTTTCTAATTCATCTTTCTGATAATTAGAATCATCAGAATTTAAGACATAGTTTTCTTCTTCAAACATATAGGCCGATTGTCTTTTATTTTTATTATAGATATCAATAGCAGTACGTGTAGCAATTGTAGTTATCCAAGCATTCAGACTTGAGGGTTTATTTATCTTTCCAAGATTTTTAAACACCTTTATAAAGGTATCATGTGTAGCATCCTTCGCTAGCTCCTCATTTTTTAAAATATAAAAAGTTGTTTTAAATACCTTTTCAAAAAAGATTTCATAAATTTCCCTTTCGTTTAACACACTAATTTCGAACACCTCCCTTTATCTATAAAGACTCGTTAATAGATGGAAAAGTTCCTTTTTTCTTACCAAATTTCTCACTCACTTTTGTATAGAAGGTTTATTGAAAAGCATATAAGTTAATAAAAAAAATCCTGCTAATAACAGGATTTTTTCAAAAATTCAATACAAATGTCATGCCTATTTAATCATCGCAAATACTTCTGCACGCTTATCACTGTCTGTTTGGAAAACACCACGAACAGCAGAAGTAACTGTTTTAGCACCAGGCTTTTTAACCCCACGCATGGTCATACACATATGCTCTGCTTCCACTACAACCATCACTCCATGTGGTTCAAGTGTTTCCATCATTGTATCTGCAACCGTGGACGTAATTCTCTCCTGAAGCTGCGGACGTTTCGAAACTGCCTCGATTGCTCTTGCAAGCTTGCTTAATCCAGCCACTCGTCCACCCTTAGGAATATAAGCTACATGTGCTTTTCCGTAAAAAGGAACTAAGTGATGCTCACACATAGAATAAAAAGGAATATCCTTAACTAATACCAATTCTTCATGGTCTTCATGAAAAATCGTTTCAAAATATTCTTTTGGATCGATTGTAAGTCCAGAAAAAACCTCTTCATACATTTTTGCTACACGTTTTGGAGTATCCAATAATCCTTCTCTATTAGGATCCTCTCCAACCGCTTCTAATAATAAGCGAATTGCTTCCTCTATTTGAGGAATATTCATTTTACTCATTCCGTAATCCTCCTAAATGTCTTCCCGGTTGTCTACACTCCACGCTTATTTCCCCAAATATACGTATGTAGCTGTGGAAGTACCTTAACATTTTTGAACTCATGATCAAGCATTGTTTTATCAATCAACCACTCGTATTTAGTCAGTAATTGCTGTACTAATTGCGCGTTATCGATTGTTTTATTATCATCGTTACCAACCTGCAGGAAAAAAGGAACATCTGGATAGCGCAGATGAACCTTTTTCGCATATTCATAATCTTCGTCTGAAAATACAACTACCTTTAGACTCATATGATTACTTCGATTTGCATCTCTTAATCTTTGCATAATCGAATCTAATATGTCAAAATCCGTGTTCATTTTCGAGCTAGGCGGTTTTGGTGAAATAGTTAGCTCATCAATATCTACAAACCAATCCTGCCATCTACTTCCCTGCGTTTCAAGACCGATTTTTATTCCTTTTTCTTTTAATAAATCTACCAGAAAAGAAAGATTTTTCAATAGGGCAGGATTTCCTCCAGACAGTGTTACAAATGAGAAGCCATTGCCGCCTAAGCGAACTAATTCATCCCATATTTCTTCAGCCTGCATTTGCTTGATTAGATCTTTCCCGCTTCCATCCCATGTAAAAGCAGAATCACACCAAGCACAGGAATAATCGCAACCTGCCGTTCTGACAAACATCGTTTTTTGACCAATGACCATTCCTTCTCCTTGAATCGTTGGTCCGAATATCTCCATTACAGGTACTTTACTCACTCTCCAATCCACTCCCTTCTCATTTCTGCATAACTAGTAGGAGTTTCAAAGAGACGCACAAATTCCACTCTTGCCCCATTATTTGCTTGTTTCATCTCATCCTTTTTCAATGCTTCTTCCATTTTATCAAATATCCAATAAACAATATTTTCTGCAGTTGTATTCATTGGTGGAAGTGTTTCATTTAAATAACGATGATCCAAATAAAATTCGATTTCCTTTTTCCATATCTTCTTAATATCACCAAAATCAATCATCAATCCACGGTCATCTAAATATCCGCTAATACCGAAAACAACCTTATACGTATGTCCATGAAGATTCATGCATTTTCCTTCGTAGGCATGCAAGTGATGTGCCGCATCAAAGGTAAACTCTTTGCTAACCATAACGCGCTTATAATGATATTTTAATTGCTTAGAAGAAATATCCTCCCCAAACTTTTGCAATCTATCAACTATTCGAAAGTCATTCATTCTCTTATAACCCCTTTCGGACAGCTAAATAATCATCCAAGCCTTTTTTACGTAGCTTACAAGCAGGACATTCCCCACAGCCATCTGCAACCATTCCGTTATAGCATGTTAGTGTCTTTTCGCGAACAAATTCGAACGCACCTAACTCATCTGCAAGCCCCCATGTTTCTGCTTTATTTAACCACATTAGTGGAGTATGAATGACAAATTGATTGTCCATTGAAAGGTTTAAGGTTACATTCAATGATTTAATAAAAATGTCACGGCAGTCTGGATATCCGCTAAAATCTGTCTCACAAACGCCAGTAACAATATGCTTTGCTTGTATTTGGCTAGCTAATACACCAGCAAATGACATAAATAATAAGTTTCGTCCAGGAACAAAGGTGGAAGGCAACGCTCCATCTTTTCCTTCTTCAACTGCGATATCATCTCTTGTTAAAGCATTTGGCGCAAGTTGATTTAGCAATGACATATCAAGAATATGATGTTTAATGCCAAGCTCTTCTGTAATCTTTTTCGCACATTCAATTTCTGTAATATGTCTTTGATTGTAGTCAAACGTAACAGCTACTACTTCTTTGAAGTTTTTCATTGCCCAAAATAGACAGGTAGTGCTATCTTGACCACCACTAAATACAACAACCGCTTTTTCGTTTTTCATTTCCAAAATCTCCTTCATATAGAAAAAACAGCACTACTAAGAAAGCAGTCCTGTTTTTCTTAGTTTTTTAAAGAGGGTAGCTAGAACCTCCACCGTAATATACGGATTTACTATATAATTGGTTTAACTCGACTTATTATAACGTAAATTAAGCAATTATTCTATGAGAATATTACTTTTTCTCCGTATAAGATTTAAATGAACACTATGCTAATCTTTTCTTTGTATATAAATTGGTCACAATGTAGCCACAAGCAATCATTAAAGTAGCTAGTATTCCTCCTTCTAGACCAAAGGAACCACCTGTTAACCAATCATTTCCCATAGAAACATCAATACCGTAAAGGCCATATGGAGTCGTTCCACTAACTGGGAAGCCAAACACATTTCCTTGGAAATAATTCCACGTTATATGATAGCCAATCGGCATCCATAGGCTTTTTGTCTTATCATACATATAGGCAAACAAGAGCCCTACTAGAAAAATATTAACAATTCCGAGGATGGCGACATTCGGATTCCACATATGTGCAATGCCAAAAATAAATGCTGAGATGATATATACGACAGTTTTAGAGTTACCGTTATCCGCAAGCGTGGACATTATATAGCCTCTAAACGTTAGTTCCTCTGAAAACCCTACTAATATAAAAAACAAAAGATAGGCTATTGTGTAAGTAGAAAAATGTGGCGAACCAATTGAATTAGCCATCTCTATATTTTTTGTGAATAATAGAATTAAAAATATAACGACGATAGACACTGCACCAAGAGCTAAACCAGTGAAAAAATCTGGAGAAAACTTTTTAAAACCCATTTCTGAAATTCTCTTCTTATTAACAAACTTCCATAAAAGAAACAAGATTGCGATACCACCGATCATCCCTATTCCCTGAGACAAAAGAGAGAGGGGAGAACCATCTAATACCTGATCAATCATTTCATCAGAAATATCAGGATTAATTTGAGATTCAATAATGACAGCTATAATCATACCTGGGGCTGAAAGAATCAATTGTGCTATCATTGTAGCCAATAAAGCTAACAAAATAATCCAACCAGATCTTATCTTACCTAACTTATTTTTGAACATATATGCCTCCATTTTTTTGGCTTTCTTCATTTAATATCCCTCTCCTCATTATATCTATTTCCACTTGGAAAATATATACTTTATCAGTTAGCAATCCATCAAAATTGTTGTCTATTATTCGGAGAATTCTACAGAATAGTGCGATAGAAACTGGAAGATTAGGCACATGTAAATTTTGCGTAGGAATGGTTAGTTAGTTTATTTTTGGGTATAGAATAATACTACTAATTAAAATATTATGAAAAGATTGGAACGATTATCATGATTCGATTTGAAAATGATATGGAACTACGAAAGTATTTAGAACAGGAATTAATCTCTACCTCAGAAGTTACCGAGCTATTAGGATGCACTCGGCAATATATCCACGAATGTGTTAAAAAAGGGATTTTAGACCCTCTAAAAGTAGGCAACAAAGAAAGGATTTATTTAAAGTCAGATATAATGGCACATATAAACAGAAAGAGAAAATGACTAATATCATTTTCTCTTTCTTAAAATCAACTCTTTTCTCCGTCTACCATTACTTCCTTTACATCTTTTATTCTTTTATGATTATCCATAAGCCTGTGCTGCAATCGCATATAAGCAATTATTTCTTTTTGGGAATGTTTCCATATTTTTCACCATTACTGGAGGACGGTTTACTATTTGAAATCCAAGCTTCTGCAGCTCTTCCATTATGGTGTTTTTTCCTTCCACTATATCTATTCTTATACTTCCTTGGTTGTTTGCAATGATTGTCTTAATAAGGAGAATTGCCTGTTCCTCATCTTGTGCTACAATAGGACCGATAACTAGATTACTAGTTTTTTTTACAGTAAGAGCATATCCAACCATTACTCCTTTTCTATTCTTTAGTACAAGTGAATCTTTTGCCTGTTTTATTCTATTCTCTAGAAACAGCACTCTTGAACTTCCAAATGCTGCTTGATCGAATATAAACATTTCTTCTAAATCTGTTTGCTCTAATGGATGTATGGTATAGTCATCTAATTCTAGTTTCATCCGCTTCCCTTCCCCAAGAAGCTTTGTTACATAGCTATATTCCTTAAAGGCTAATTTTTCATAAACTGGCCTGCCTTCTTTTGTCGCAATTAACATCAGTGCCATATTTTTTGGCACTTGGTTCATACACTGAAGCAGCAACGTTTTCGCTAGTCCTCTTCCTCGATAGTTCGGGTGAACAATTACCATACCGATAGATGCTAGCTTACTTCCATAAGGAATAATAGCAGCACAGGATATTACTTTCTTCTCTAACGTTATGTGACCAAATATAGTACCGGAATAGAGTAGTGTCTGGATTTCTTCCAAGTCATAATCCCAGCCAACAATAGTAGCTAAAGAAAGCAAATCATTCTTATGGGATTTATTTAACTGTTGCATCGTTAATAATTCTTCGTTATTCATCAAATACTCCTTCCTTGTAAATCAACAGAAAATTATAAATAATATTTCTATTATAATAGGTAACTTCCATTAGTGGGGATTTTTTCTTTTTCATTTTAGTCAATAACACCTTTAGGAAGCTGTCCTGTTCATACAAAAAAGAATCAGAAAATCTTTGCTCCATGCAAGATTATTCTGATTCTTCCCCTACCCATCTATTAAATTTCCATTTCTTTCCCGGTAAAATCAGTAAATCCTAGCTTGCTATTTATGTCTATTTTTCCTTCTAAAATATCAAGGATACCACTTGCTGACTCTTCTGGATAGCCTGTTGCGTTGTCCCCACCCATGTCTGTTTTAATCCAGCCAGGATGAACAGCATATACAGCAATGTCTTTATCTTTTACATATCTTGATAATTGAACGGTAAACATATTTAGGGCTGCTTTCGAAATTCCATATGGAAAGTCTCCGCCATAAGCATTATGAATACTTCCGGCTTCTGAAGAGATATTAATAACTGCCTGTTTTTTCCCTTTATATAAAAGAGGTAGGAAATGTTTCATTATTCTCATCGGTCCTAATACATTGACATCCATCGTAAACTGAACCTGATTAAAATCGAGCTCTTCTATTGGCTTTCCCCGTTCTGCGAGGACTCCTGCGTTATTAATAATGCAGTCGATAGAATTAACATCGTTTGCTGCTAGTTCAGCTGCTTTTGCAATCGACTCTTCATTTGTAACATCGAGAAAATATGTATACACATTGTCTGGAAATTGTTTTTTCAATCGATTGATAGGTGAATCTTCTACAACCGATCGTACCCCCGCAAGTACTGTATGTCCTCTTTCCACAGCCGTTTTAGCAAGGTGAATCCCTAATCCCCGATTAGCCCCTGTAAGAACAATTTTCATTCCATACACTCCCATTCTTATTCAACTTAACGATTTTTTCGTAAGATGCTTACCCTTTTTCTGGCTGAATTTCCGTATGAAGCGCTTTAAAAAATTGCTGTATATATTTATAGCTGGAGCCGAAATCCCCTAAAGCTCCTTCCTTTGAACAATAAATATCAATTGCTGATTGCATTCCTGCTAGTTTATAAACAGTAATAATCATTAAGCTAGATCCTTTGCTTAATACGATTTCCCCACGATCTGTATCGACTTTTTTTAAATCCCAATTTGACATTTTTCTTTCTACTACATTTTTTACTGTTTCCATCAAGCGATCACGACTTTTTTTATAATAACGTGTCTTTAATTCAGGAACCTTAGGCTGTTCCTTTGTTTCCTCAAAACTTTTAAATATTCCTACAAGCACACGTGTTAAAGACAATTCTTTTTCCTCCCCGATTCACGAAATCTACTATTTTTCTAACATCCATTAGTATAGAACTTCCAACTAGATGGTTTTTTTACACCATTTTTGGGTTACGCCAGTAAAATGTAAGAGCTTTCTTTTTCTTTTCATTATATCTTATATTAAAACATCAATCTAGATTAAACTATTTAGGTTTGTAAATCTCAAGCTGATTCTTCTTATTAATATAATATACTGTCCCATAACGAAGCTTATGCCAAAAAAGCAGTGTACCTATATACACTGCTTCCCTTCTTAGTTCCCCTTATCCAATACCGGTGGCGTTCGATGCTTTGTTGCTTGTTCATAGCTATATGCCATTTCTATGAGTCTAGGTTCACTATATGCTAATCCTGAGAAAGTGATTCCCATCGGCTTTCCTTTTGAAGTATATCCCGCTGGAACAGTAACCGATGGATATCCGGCTTTTGCAGGCAGCGCACAGCCTAAATATTTCGCAAATACTAAAGCATCCAATTGATTTTCTTTCATCGTTATGTCGATTCCCTCTGTAGTAGAAAGTCTAACATCCGTTTCACGATGCTCTTTATACTTTGCATCATCTAAGTCTCCATTTAGTGTTTCACAATATTCAAGTATCGTCTGCCCATATTTAACGACGTCTGGATGCAACTTATTAAATTCAATAACCTCGCTTAATGAATGAACAGGTACTTCTTCTGAAAGTTTATGTAAGTAGTTGTCTATGCCATACTTAAATTCATGATAAAGTACAATAGAATCGAATTTTTCACGTGGAATGGTAACATCCAGCAAGACAGCCCCTTGCTTTGCTAATTCTTCCATCGCTTTTTCAAACAGAGCTACCTCTTCTTCCTCTTCTGGCAAGAAGGTTCGATCAATCCCAATTCTTTTCCCATTTAGTCCATCTTTTTTTAAAAAAGCCGTGTAGTCACTTGGCTGCCCTATACTTGTTTGTGTCACTTCATCTTTTTCATCCACACCAGCAATGATCCCTAACAGAATTGCTGCATCACGGACGGTTCTTGTCATTGGACCTGCCGTATCTTGACTGTGAGCTAGTGGGATAATTCCAGTACGGCTAACGAGACCAAGTGTAGGTTTTATTCCAACAAGCGAATTATTACTAGCAGGACTAAGAATGGATCCAGATGTTTCAGTTCCAATTCCAACCACTGCAAAATTAGCAGCAATGCTTGCGCCAGTCCCCGAGCTTGAACCCCCAACATCCCATATACCAGCCCCATATGGATTCATTACCTGCCCACCTAAAGAACTATAGCCATTGGGCATATCTAATTCCGTAATAAAATTGGCAAATTCGGAAAGATTAGCCTTTCCAATAATAACGGCTCCTGCTTCTCGAAGCTTTTTAACAATAAAAGCGTCCTCTTTAGCAAAATTATGTTTTAATGCAATGGAGCCTGCAGTTGTTGCCATCGAATCATTTGTATCAATATTGTCTTTTATAATAACAGGTATGCCATAAAGTGGTCCCACTTGATGGAGTACCTTCCTTTTTTCATCTAGCTCTGCTGCAATTTCTAATGCATCAGGGTTTATTTCCCTAATAGAGCATAATGCAGGATCAAATGATGCAATTCGATTTAAATATTGCTTGGTCAACTCCAATGAAGTAATTGCACCGGACTCCAGGGCTTTCTGTATATCTAAAATAGTTGTTTCTTCTATATTATATGGAATGCTACTTTCTGTTTTCATGTTCCCTTCTACCCCCTTCGCCTTTTCTTTTAGTATAGCCTGTTCAAATTCTCCAGAAAAGAAGAATCTACTATTTTATCAAAATATTTTGATATGATATACTTTTCCTAAAAAGGGAGCCAACAATTATGTTTCACTTTCAACTAATTACACAAGAACAAGCAGAAGAAATTGCTTATCAATGGCATTATGATGGAATTTATGGATTTTATGACATGGATGCAGATGAAGAGGATTTAGCTGCGTTTCTTGATAGGGATCAAAGGAATGAGTCCATTTATGCTGTCACAGAAGAGAATCAACTCATCGGTTTTTTTAGTATAAACAAGGCAGATAACGATACAATCGATATTGGTCTTGGTTTAAGACCTGATTTAACTGGCCAGAAAAAAGGATCTACATTTTTAACGACTGGAATGAATTATATAAAAGAGCATTTTTCCCCTTCCTTTATTAGCTTGGCGGTTGCAACATTTAATAAGCGTGCTATCAAGGTTTATAGAAAAGTAGGATTCAAAGAAACGACTACGTTTATCCAATCGACAAATGGCGGAGAGTTTGAATTTGTGCAGATGATTTATCCTTGTTCCCCTACAACCAAAAAAAGTGTTGATTCCGTATAAAGGAAACCAACACTTTTTTAATTACTTTACATCTATCTCTAAACCTGGATAGACCAATTGAACAGGACCACTATATACATCTTTTGCTTCTTCTACTAGCTTTTCTTGATCACCATAATGGGGAAGATGGGTCAAAAAGAGCTGTTTTACCCCCGCTTGTTTTGCTAGTTTTCCGGCTTCTTCTCCTGTAAGATGCCCTTTAACGATTCCAAATTGGTCTTTATAAATACTAGCTTCACTTATTAAAATATCTGCATTCTTCGCAAAAGGAATTAGGTCATCCTTCCACTCTGTGTCTGCCGTGTAAAGAATGGTCTTTCGATTTGCTTGGATTTTCATTGCCAAGCAATATACTGGATGAGTCGTTTCACAAAAGGATATATTGAATGGTCCAATGGTAATCGATTGATCAACAGAAATTTCCCGTCCTTCGGTATAGACATCATGGGTTAGTTCATCAAATTTAGAGTCTCTTTTGTGGCCATAGATTGGGAAAGGCTCGATTCGTTTTCCAAGTTTATTCTCCACTAACATCGCATATTGGAGACAGCCGACATCAGCGATATGATCATGGTGATAATGGGAAAGGATACACGCATCTAAATCCTGTAAGTCCACATATGACTGCACCTTCGACAACACACCACTCCCACAATCTACCAATAAATGAAATTCCGCAGATTCTAATAAAAAGGCAGAGGTAGCACTTTCCTTCCCAGGGTAACCGCCATATTTTCCTAAAAAAGTAATTTTCATTGTGAATTCTCCTCCCTATGAAGTATCATCATCCATTATTACCTAGTTCGGTTAATCATATAATCTACCAAGAACTTTAAAAAGTTGGTTTTCTTTGGTAACAATTCTACTAAATCTAATGCCATACAATAATGCTCCCACATTTCCTTACGAGCACCTTCCAAACCTAAAACGGTCACAAATGTAGAGGTATCATTATCTTTGTCCATTCCAGATTTCTTTCCTAACGTTTTTTGCTCTCCTTCTACATCTAGTAAATCGTCCTTTATTTGAAAAGCAATCCCAGCATGGTAAGCATACTTCTTCAATAAATCCATCACTTCATTTGAAACACCAGCTAAGATTGCAGGCATAAGAAGCGATGCCTCAAATCCGATACCTGTTTTATAAAAACAAAGGGTATTCAGTTCTTGTAGAGTTAATTGTTTCCCTCTGGATTCTAAGTCCATCAACTGCCCTTTACACATATCAGCAGTAGCTTTCGTTGTATATCCAATAAGTTTTAATATAATCGATCCTTCAAAGGCTTGTAAAGTAGCTTGTTCCTCAATCGCTTTCTGTGTAAGAAATAGCCCCGTTAATTCTGCTGTTGCCGTATCATACACTTCATGTAAAGTCGGTCTTCCTCTTCTCATCGCCGCATTATCCTGTGATGGTAAATCGTCAAAAATAAGAGAAGCTGTATGCATATATTCTACCGATTTCAATAATGGAACGATTTGGGCATTATCCAGCTCGAATTCTTTTACCCCCATAAACCATGTAATAATCGGTCTGATTCTTTTTCCATTACCAGCAAGACTGTAATTTGCTGCTTCGGTCACGATATCCTTCTCAAGCAGCGCATTTTCTGTGATTGGCAGCATCTTATCAATAGGTGAACGGATGGATTGAATCATTTCAGAAAACTCTTCTTGTTCTCTTCTATTTTCTTTTAAGGTGGTAATCATATGGTCACGAAGCAGCTTATCAAAAAAGTCAACATCATCTGCCTTTTCAACCATTTGCTGTAGGATTCGATTAAAGGTAGACATTCTTTTTGTGAATATCCCCATTAAATCACTATATTTCTGTTCGCCTAATTTTTCCTTTAACCGCTTTAACCCATTAATTGCCCGATCCAAAATGACTTCCTTTGTTTTGAAATCCGCTTGATAGACATCATGAATTAAATAGGAAATGACTGTCCAATACATTTCAAATGGATTTATTAAATCTTTTCTAGTTGTGTGATAGGTTAGATAATACGTATAAGGAGTTACAGCCCCGTCTTTTTTATCATCAAACATATCCGCCAAATCATCTGCTAGCTGATTATAGATACCATAATAAAAGGTTCGTTTATCATAACCTTCATCCTCAGGAGCATTCATTAACGACCGGACAATCTGTCTGGAAGCGGAAGATTTAAGGATTACTGGAATATAAATTTCTTCATTAGAATAGGTACTATTGGTTAACTTTTTTTCCCTATCAACCTCTTGTGAATGAAAAAAGATATACGCTTGTTTTAAAAACAATTTCCATGTTCTATCATCATGCTGTAGCTTCATATATTCGAATGCCTCTTTAAGCTCACTATGGATGAATAATATAAGCTCTTTATTTTCCCCATGCCAGCTGTCTAAAGCCGGTACTTCTCCCGTTTCTAATGTAGTTCGAATTAAAGTAGCATACTGTTTTTCCTCATCCTTTGATAAAATTTTTGCATCTAGCAAATCATCAATTAAGGGATACGTTATTCCATAATAAAAACCTAGTTTTATCGCTTTTTCTAATCGACACTTACGTTCTTGGTCTGCTAGCTCAATGCCTCGTCTTTCTTCCAATTCATGCATTAAGACTCCTGCAATGATTTTCAGGATTTTCCGTTGGGCATGTTCCACACTCATTCCACTCGGGATATGAGCTGTTACTCGTTTCAATTTTTCTAGTACAAAAATCATCGTATGCTCAACTTTTTCTTTTTTAGCAAGTTTATACAGACTAGATACACTAAAATTGTCATTCTTTGCATCTTTCTTTAATAAGTGGGTTTTCACATTGTTGACTACTTCGTCAATTCTTTCTTGCGTATGTTGTGATGAAAGTGTCTTTCCTAAATCACGCATATAAAGATACGAAATACTTCTATTCAAATAATTATCTAATTTACCTGCATAATTCAACCACTCTATATAGGGACGATACCCTTTTACAGTTGGTTTTCTTTTTTTTCGGGAAAAATAGGTTAAGATGGAAGGAGAATGAATATGGTTTATCTTCCAAGTTTGAAAGTCATTTATTAGGCTTGACACATAAGACTGATCCGTTAACTGATTTTGAAGGGCTTCAAAATACCGGACAGCCTTATGCTCTGCCGATCGATATTCTTCATTTATTGCCTCTTTTAACTTTTTATCCATAAGAACATTACCTCTGCTTTACCTTTAAGTTCATTTAATTAATCTAATATAATCGGTTATCTTCTTTATTATAACTAGAATGTTCATTATCTCCTATTAATCTATATTTTTTCATTAGAAAAACTCTCCCTTTATAGAAGGAGAGTTTATAGGTTGATATATTTTCTTGTAATTTATTTTTTGTTAATTGTTGCAAGCTTGGGGGATGTTCAGAATTACTTTATTACATAAAGTCACTATTCTGTTACCTTTTTTCGGGACATAGAGATCCGTTCTCTGTTACCTTTGACCAGTGTTTTTCTTCTTTTGGGGCACTGAGATGCCCTCTCTGTTACCTTTTCTAGTTGCTTTTCTTCATTAAAGTAACAAATGGTACTTTTCTAGATTCTTCAAACGGAAGTAGCTTTCTCTTTAGCAATCGATGCATTTGACTTCGATGCATTTGCTTTTTCCATTACAGATGGCCTTGCAAGAATTAATACGGAAATAATGGTCAGACATCCTGATATAAGGAGAATCCATTGTGCTGGCACGTAATCATATAGAAAACCAAACAACAATGTACCTATTGGCATCATCGCCATAGCAAAAGTCTCTATTATGGTAAAAACTCTACCTTTATATTCATTAGCAATTTGTTTTTGCAAGAGTACCATAATCGGAATATTTATCAAAATATTCGTTGCGCCAAATAAGAACATGACAACCATGTAGTAAATAAATATTGTTGTGGGTGATAATGAAATAATAATAGGAACCGCTGCAGCTATCATTAATAAACTTGAAGAAAGTATTCCCCTTTTACTAACAGAAAACGGATGTTTAAATTCCTTTCCTAAAGTCAAGTATACAGAAAGTAAAAGAGTTCCTACAGCAAAAGCCCCTTCCACAATTCCAAATTGTATGGATGGCATGTGTAATTTCGTATTAACGATAAATGGAAAACCAACATTAAATGCTGTAAAAATAAAATTTACAATTAAGCAAAGGATAATCATCACCTTTAATAATGGTTGATGGTTGACATAGCTTATGCCCCCTTTTAAACTTTCAAAAACCGATTCTTTCTTCTCTTGATGCTCCCGTTCTTTTTCAAAAAGGGTAAAATTCATGGTGGAATCGAGTATAACAGCCATCAAAGAAGCGATAAGATAGATCGTTAAAAACACGGACATAGACACTAAGCCAAATAATATACCACCAATAGCCGGACTTGCGATTTGCGCAATGGAAATAGCAATTTGATTTAAAGAAGATGCTTTCTGAATGCGAGTTTCATCAATTAATCCGGTTAATGATGAAGTAAAAGCATTGCTGGCAAACATAGAGGTAATGGACAGGATACAGGATGTTGTATAAATAGCAAGTAAAGATAATCCCATCGTGATGCTATAAAGTAGTAATGCGCCTATTGAAATGGTCGTAACCGTTTGAGCCGTAATAGCAATTATTTTACGAGGATACCTATCAATGATGGACCCAGCAAAAGGAGCAACGATTGTTCTAGGTAAGATATTACATAGTATATTCACGGCAAAACTCATCGAAGAACCAGTCAAATGCAAAATATACAAACTAATAGCAAATGTGTATATTTGTGATCCAGCTGTTGCAATTAATTTACTACTAACAAATGTCCACAAGTGATATGTGGCTCTCTTTTGTAACTGATTTTCATCCAACGAAACCCCATCCTTTTTTAAAAAGTTTAATTTAATTAAACAAATGATATCACACAAAAACTTCCCTTTCAAGAAAAAGTTTAATATAATTAAACTATCGAAATAAGGAGTGTACCATTTATGCTAGGAGAACGAATACGTGCATTACGAAAACAAAAGAAAATGACCTTAGAGGCATTAGCTGGTAATCGATTAACAAAAGGCATGCTCAGCCAGATTGAGAATAATAAAGCCAAACCTTCTATGGAGAGTCTTGAGTATATTGCCGAGAGACTTAATGTAACTATTTCTGAATTAGTAGACAAGGTCAGTTCTACTGAAATTAGAAACATGCTCGATCAAACCGAAAAATTACATGAGGGATTTAAAATTTATTTTCGAAATAAAAAAGAAACAATTGAAACTTGCAAAAAAATTATTCATCTTATTCAACCATATATTCATATTATGAATGATAGCTATGAAGCTGCTCGTTTATTAGAAATTTATAGTCATTGCCTATTTTGCCTATATGATAATCAGTGGGAAATTTACGCTAAAAAGGCTGCAACGATATATGATACACTTAATCTCACTGCCAACCATGCAGAAGTTGGTATTTTCAAGGCAATTACCATTTTTTTAGAGCATCGTTATAAAGAAGCTCTTCAAACATTTTTAGAAGAACGACATTTTCTAGAAAATTCGCATTATAAAATTGATCCTATGACAAAAGTAAACTTGGATTATCATGAAGCAGCTTTCTATTCAGCAATTGGTGATTCACAGGGAACTGTTCAAGCAATCGAAAGGGCTCTAGATTACTCTAAAAAAGAAAAAATATATTTTAAAACAGATGATATATATAAACTAGCTGCTTTTGAAGCTTTATTAGGATCAGAAGAGAAAAAGTTTAGTCATTATTTAAATAAACTAAAACAATTTGGTGAATTTTTAGAAGATGAAAATTATATAGAATTATGTGATGTTTTATTTGTCGAATATTTAATAAATATAAAAGGCAAATACGATAAAATCATGCCCATTATCGATAAATATGTGGAATATAATGAAGAAGAGCAGATAGCAACTGGAGATAATTGGAACATTCTCCAAAAAGGGAAAGCATTTTACTATGTACATGAATATGAAAAATCACTAAAAATTTTATTAGCCGTCACTGTGCCAGATTATTTAAACCATCCAGTAGATTTTGGAATCTATTATATTAAAGATACCTATATTGCCCTTTGCTATAAAGAGCTTAATAATATGGATAAGGCAAGGGAGCATGCTAAAATCGCGTATGAAAATTTCTTGCCTCTTCCGAATTCCATTTTTCGAAAATTGTGCATAGAAACCTATGAAAGTATCTTTTCCAATTAACATACTAACATAAGGAATTTTCTCATTAGCGAGAAAATTCCTTATACCGCTTATCCATTTTGGTCAGCAAACCGCCATAAAATGTCTAATGATAAATCCGAATATCCCCATAGAGACAAGAGATGCCTATATCACATCAATAACCAAAGATGTTAGAGTCAACGGTTTTCTTGTTACAAAAAAGAAAAACGAGTGCAATTCTTTACACCCTCTTTTCCCACCTATATCGCTAAAATCTCTTTCGTAAAATGAATATAATCCGTGAAATAGCCATCCACTTCATATTCCAATACTCGTTCTTGTTCCTCTTTTTGTGTTTTCTTATTCGTAAAATACACGTGAACTTCTTTTCCCTGCTTATGTAATTCCTTTACCACTTTCTGCGTAACATCTGTAGATTCGATTCCTATAATAGGAAACTCAACCCCACTTGCTTCATTCAGTGAAAAAGATCCTTTTCTAAAAAGAAGAGCTAGTTCTGTATGTGGAGCCATTTCTTTAATTTTCAATAAACTCTCTTCCGAAAAGGATTGAATGGTCACTAAGTTTTTATCGAGTAATTGGTATTCCTCTAACAACTGAATAAGCTTTTCTTCCATTGCTAATTTTCCATTAACAAGTCTTGTTTCAATATAATACCTTTGGGAATCATGAAAGGTCTCGATTATTTCCTTTAATGTTGGAATTTCTTCCGTAATGGTTTTGCCATAATCCGATTTGAATGTTTGAAAAGTCTTTATCTCTTCTAAAGTATAATCAGAGACCTTTCCCTTCCCATTTGTCGTACGGTCAATGGTTTCATCGTGCATTGCGATTAATTCGCCATCCTTTGTCATTCTTAAATCTATTTCAAGGGAATCTACTCCTGATTGGGCAGCTATTTGATAAGCGGTAATCGTGCTTTCGTTATACCATTCATTTGCCCCTCTATGTGCAATTACTCTTGGAGTGTCCTCTTTTTCTATCCCAGGCTGGGCTACGATAGATACTGCATTGTCACCACAAGAAGTTAGAGATAGGGTTAAGAAAGGAATGAGAATGAACACAATCCAGTATTTAGTCAAGAGGAACAGCTCTTTCCTGTCTCATGGCTATGGCTAGTTCTGGATAGTCCGTAATAATTGCTTCCACCTTTGCATCCAGTAGTTGAGCCATTTCGTCCCCTTGATTTACTGTCCATACTCTTACTAGATCTTTTAATTCCTTCCAGTCATTTAGATGATCGATTACCATATCTTTATGAAGATGCAATGCCTCTAATTCTATGCTTTTTATGTAATCAAGAGGATTAGAGATTACTTGATTTAATAACCAGGCAATCGAAGCAGATGGATCAATCGCCTTAATTCTTAATAAAGTCGGCAAATGAAAGGAAGAATACACGACCTTACGCCCATTTCCGTATTCGTTCACAAGAGCAATCGTCTTTTCTTCAATACCTTCGTATTCAAATGTATAGGTTTTAAGTTCTATATTTAGTTCAATTGGGTATGGAGCTAACAATTGCAATACTTCTTTTAAGGTTGGTACTTTTTCTAATAACCAGCTTTCTTCAAAATCAGGCAGGGAGGAAAACTTACTTCCTGCACTAAATGCCTTTATTTCCTCTAATGTATATGACCGTACAAAGCCAGTTCCATCTGTTGTCCGATTTAAAAATTCATCATGAATAACGACGATTTCGCCATCCTTTGTCATATGAACATCTAGCTCTATTCCATCTACCCCTTGTAAAATTGCTTGCTGGAAACTAAGTAGTGTATTTTCTGGATATCTACCCTTTGCCCCTCTATGTCCATATATTTTTGTTCTATTCATGTCCCTTCTCCTCCTTTATAATGGAAAGAAACAGACCAACAAGTATTAAATGATTTAATCATGTTGGTCTTTCCCTATAGCTTATTTTCTTGCTCGATTTGCTTTTTCAATTGCTTCATTTAACTGTTTCACCATCGTGCTATATGTTTCCTCGACATCTCCGCCGTTATAAACCGTTTCAAGTGCTGTTTCACTAATACGGCGACCTTCTGGAATCATATCCATTAAGGCACCTTGCGTAGCATAAGAAGACTTAGTCGATTGTAACTGCTCCACAGTTACTTTTAATTGTGGCATCTGTTCATAAGCATCTTTTACAACTTGTTCGTTATAAGCATCTGGATTAATCGCAAAATACCCTGTTCCAACATGCCATTTTGCTTGTACCTCTTTTGTTTGTAAGTATTTCATAAATTCCCAAGCAGCCTTTTTCTCCTCGTCACTCTTGTCTTTCATCATCCAAAGGCTAGCGCCACCAATAACTACTCCTTGTCTTTCTACTGCTTCTGGGTGTGGAATAAAAGCAACGCCTACTTCAAATGGTGCATTATCAATTACATCTCTTGCACTAGCAGAAGATTGCATAAACATCGCAACATCTCCTGCAAGGAAACCTGCTACCATGTTATCTCCATTTGTTCCATAGTTAGCAAATGTTTTATCATCAATCATCTTTTTAACCCAATTAAACACAGACTTCCCTTGTTCCTCTGTAAAGCCAATCTCTGTTGGTGTTTCTGTTCGACCATTATCATTATTCATTAATAAAGCCCCTTGGTTCGCTAATAATTGCTCATATAACCAACCATATGCTTGGAGCGCAAATCCTTTCATTTCAGGGTTTGCCTTTACGATTGCCTTTCCAGCTTCTTCAACTTCTTCAAATGTTGCTGGTGCTTTCTCTGGATCTAAGCCCGCTGCCTTAAAGGCATCCTTATTGTAGTACATAACAGGTGTAGAAGAGTTAAATGGCATAGAATAAAAAGTGTCATCAATTTTATAATAGTTCGTTATATTCTCTTCTAAGCCACTCATATCATACCCATCTTCATCAACAAGTGTTTGAATTGGTTCAACAAAACCACTATTGATCATCGACTTTGTACCAATTTCAAAAACCTGCATCATTGTTGGAGCACTTTCTGTTCCTGCAACAGTATGAAATTTCGTTAATGCTTCATCATATGTACCTTGATATTCTGCATTTATTTTCACCTTATCTTGAGAGCCATTGTATTCATCCACAATCGCATTTAACGCTTCCTGTGCTGCTCCTCCCATAGAATGCCAGAAAGTAACGGTAGTTGGACCATCCTTTTCTTCTCCATTATTAGAAGATGATTCTGTATTATTGCTACATCCAACCATTAATAAAACCAATGATAGAATAAACATGCTTAGTAACTGCTTCGTTTTAGTCATTTTCCGCACACTCCCTAATTTATCTATTAGTTTTTTCCTTGAAAAATTATTTCAAAGCTCCTTCTGTTAACCCTTTCTGGAGTTTTTTCTGTCCCAAAAACAATAGAATCAGCGTTGGCAAAACAACAATAATTGCCCCTGCCATAATAACGCCCCATTCATTTAATTGTTCCTGTGACTGAAGCTGTCTAAGACCTATTTGCACAGTGCGCACACTATCATTTGTTGTCGCAAGTAACGGCCATAAATACATATTCCACGACGTTACAAACCCATACACTCCAAGCGTAATCAAACTTGTTTTCGCCATAGGTAGAACAACTGTTAAATAAAATTTAAAGTCTCCAATCCCTGCTATTTCGCTTGCCTCCTTCAACTCTTTCGGAATCTGCTTGAAGTTCTGCCGCAAGAGAAAAGTTCCAAAGGCAGTTGCGAAAAATGGAATCGTCAAACCATTATAATGATCAAGCCAGTTAAGATTCCTTATCGTTTGAAAGTTTGGAATGATAGATGCTTCAAATGGCACCATCATGGTTGCAATAAAGATAAAGAAAAGAAAATCTCTTCCTTTAAATTCCAAAAACACAAATGCATATGCTGCTAAACTAGCAAGTATTAATTGCCCCATCATAATGACGATGGATACAATGAAACTATTTAACAAATATTGCATTAACGGAAAACGCTCAAATACTTTTAAATAGTTATCTAATGTTAATCCTGTCGGAATTAATTTTCCTGTCATAATATCTTGTGAGGACATAAAGCTCATCAAAAATGCAATAATTGCTGGCGAGAAAATAAGCAGTGCTGAAATAATTAATAATAAATAAAAGATAATTTTTCTATGAATGGGCAATGTCACTGATAATGAACCTTCCTTTCTCCAAGTTTAAATTGAATGATAGTCAGAACAAGAATAATCACAAAAAGAATAATCGCTTGAGCGCTCGCTGTTCCATATTGGTAGTTCATAAACGCCTCCTGATAAATGGAATAAACGATTAAATTTGTCTCATTCTGCGGTCCACCTCTCGTTAACATATCTACTTGGCCAAATGTTTGAAAGGCATTAATCAACGTTACAGTCAATACAAAAAATAAGGTTGGCGACAGCATTGGAATCGTAATTCGTCTTAACTTATAAAAGTAGCCTGCCCCATCAATATCAGCACTTTCATATAAGTAGGAATCGATCGATTGCAAACCACCTAATAAAATCAAGAATGTAAAGCCAACATTCATCCAAATCGTGGATACAGAAACGGAAAAGAGCGCCCAATTTGGATCAGTAAGCCAGCCAATAGGCTCAAATCCGAATGCTTTTACGATGGTATTCAGCCACCCAATCGTAGGGTGAAATAAGAACATCCAAAACACAGAAGCAGCCGCAACAGATATCCCCATCGAAGAGGAAAATACTGTTCGAAAAACACCGATACCACGAAGCTTCTCATTTGCAAGGATAGCCAGAAACAAACTGACGATAATGCTTCCTGGAACAGTATATAAGGCAAATAACAAAGTTGATTTTAAGCTTTGCAAGAAGATCGGCGATTTAAAAATTTCCAGATAATTTTCCATGCCAACAAATACGGTGGGATCCCCACGATTATCTGTTAAGAAAAAACTCAAATAAATCGTTTTCCCCAATGGATAAAATAAGAAGACACTAAATAATAGAATAGAAGGGAATAGAAATAGCATCCCTTTGAACAAATGTTGTAAACGCTGCTTCTTTTTTTCCTTTAGAAAGTCGACAGAATGCTGTACTTCCTGTTGATATGCGATTTCACTCATAGTCCAACAACCTCTTGTTCTTTCATAGCAACTGCTGGGCGAATTAATGCTCCTGATTCAGAATTAAAAAAACAAATATTCTTAGAAGACAACTGAACCGGTACTTGATCTCCAACTTGAATTCTCCATTGACCTAACCATTTCGCTGTCCACAGTTCTTTTCCCACTTCAAAGGTTAATAGCGTTTCATTCCCAAGCTGCTCTACATTCACTACTTCTAAAGTATGGCTTGTTTGTTCAGCCGTCCCTGGGAAAATATGTTCTGCTCGAATCCCCATTGTAAGATTCGGCTGAGATAATAATGGGAGAGTATCCTCTTTGTCCATCGTAATTTGCAGACCATTCTCAAGAACCAATTTTTGATCAATCAGTTTTGCTTTGCTTAAATTAATTTTTGGTGAACCAATAAAGGATGCAACAAATAAATTAGCAGGCTGATTATATAAAGTAATGGGTTCGCCTATTTGCTGAATTTTCCCATCATTTAGTACCATAATGCGATCCCCCATTGTCATTGCCTCTACTTGATCATGGGTAACATAAATCATTGTTAAACCAAGCTTCTTTTGCAAGCGGCGGATTTCTATTCGCATATGTGCACGGAGCTTTGCATCTAAGTTTGAAAGGGGCTCATCCATTAAACAAATAGGAGCTTCACTTACAACAGACCTTGCTAGTGCAACACGTTGTCTTTGGCCACCTGACAATTCCTTTGGCTTTCGTTTTAATAACTCCGTTAATCCCATCATCTCTACCGTTTCTTGCAGTCTTCTTTGTTGTTCCATCTTGTCTACTTTTTTGGCGTGTAAGCCGAAAAGAATATTTTGCTCCACCGTTAAATGTGGATATAATGCATAATTTTGAAAGACCATCGATAAATTACGATCCTTTGGCGGCAGGTGATTGACAACTTGATTATTCATCTTTAGTACCCCACCTGAAATTTCTTCTAGGCCTGCAATCATTCGCAGTAATGTACTTTTTCCAGAGCCAGACGGTCCTACAAGGACAAAAAATTCCCCTTCTTCTATCGAAAGACTAATCTGATCAATAACGGATTTCTGCTTATCATATGATTTAGAAATGTCCTTCATTTCTACTGCTACCACTAACTAATCCCTCCCCATTTGAATTACATCCCTATTTAAACATACAAATTCATGTTGAAAACCAAATTTACCAATCATTAACAAACACATAATGGTTGTTTGACAAACTTCAATTTTCTTTTACACAGTTTACATATTTTAAATATTCTTAAATCAAGATAAGATAAAGAGAGCACAAAAAAAGCTTAGAGCTGAAAACTCTAAGCTTTTTTATAATTCCAATGTTTCATTTATGTCTGTGTCTTCTGCTTCTTGACCAGTGATCCGCTTATAGATGAAAACGACATTTTTCGTAAAGCTTCCTGTATCCCAATATTCTGCTGATTCAGCCTTTACTTTAATTAATACGATATTAGGATCATCGTATGAAGTCTGCAAGATTTTTTCATAGGCATTACTCCATAACTCTTTCTTCTTAGCAAGATCATCAACGAGTTCAGCTCTTCCTCTGATAGAAACATAGGATTTTCCTGCGTAGGCGACATTCACTTCATTTTCATGCAAAATCTCTTCATACTTTTCCGTATCCTTCTTTGTCAGAAACCATAAGTCTCCATCAAATTCTACTTCTTGCGTTTTCATTGGACGAGATACAAGACCTTCTTCAGAGATTGTAGTAAGCATTGCAGTATCCACATCTTTTATTAAGTCTCTTAATGTTTCAAGTTCTTTTTGCATTATTATCACCTCTGATTGGTATATTCCCCATAAATGAAACTTTTAATCAAATGTGAGAAAGAATCTATACTAGTTTCAGCATAATATACCAAATTGCTGGAATTAATAACGATGGCAACAGATTTAATGTCTTAAAATTTTTAATACCTAATATACTTAGGCCTGAACTTAGAATAAGGATTCCGCCAATAATCGATATTTCAGCTAATAAATCTGGTGTTAGAAAGTTTGCAAGTAGGCCTGCTGTCATATAAAAAAAGCCTTGCCATAAAAATAAAACGAGAGCGGATGCCGCAATTCCGAAACCAAAGGTAGAAGCTAACACAACCGACGTAACCCCATCTAAAATTGCATTTGTAAAAAGATATGTATGATTTCCTCTTAAAGCACTTTCAATTGGACCAAGTATGGACAAAGTTCCCGCACAAAATAGTAGAATTGCCGTCGATAATCCTTCTGCTAAATTACCTTTTGAAAATTTCGACACAATACGTTTAAAGGAGTTTTCAATGTCTAGCTTTTCCCCAATCAGGCCTCCAATTGCAAGGCTCACAATAAATAGAACAGGATACTTACTGTCAGGCATATTTTGAACAATAGAATGAATCCCAAGAGCAGTTGCAGCAAGCCCCATCGCCTGCATCAGAATATCTTGATACTCCAATTTAATCCCCTTTTTCAAAAAACTTCCAATCGTACTACCTGCAATAATCATGAAGCAGTTAAATAATGTCCCAATCAATTTCTTTTCTCCTCGACTTTATAATAGATAGAATTATATAAAGTCATTTTATCCTATCCGCCTACATTTTGGGTATTTTTTTATCAAACGAAGTTATCTCGGATGATGTTCCTTTCTCTAAATACAACTGAAAGAAATAAATAATGAGAGCATACGACATCGATGCATATAAATGATGGATACGAGTAAAACGGACATATTTGATAAAACCGACCTTTTTTAAAAAAGTTAGGATAGGAAAAGCATAAATAAAGTTCTGAACAAAATTAGCTAATATATATATCCAAAACTTTCGAAAAGTAAAATATAAAACCCAAATCGTTCCTACTGAAAAGGGACCCAAAATAACAGACAAAATATTGTAAATACGTGTTTTATTTCCGCCCTTTACCTTCCAAGATTTATAATGACTACCAATAAACACGGTGATCATAACGAGTAATGCGGACATCGTCGCAGAAGGAATATACCGTTTCACCGCTTTTTTAGGCATAAAATATAAGGTTAGCCATGATAACGCAAATGTTAATCTTAGTAGAGATATAAGCAAAATAGACACCTCCTTACCTGATAGCATTTGCGTTATGCTCTAAATTATCCAGCTTTTTTTACTGAAATTTCGTGACTTGATATTAAAGAAACTCTATAAACCTAAAAATGGCTTGCCAAAACTGTTGTCAGTTAGCAAGCCATTTCTCGCTCCAAATTGAAGTGTTTTATATCAACTAATTATGCAATTGCAGTTTCTTTTTTTTGCTTATTATTTCTTCTATTGTTCCATTGCTTTTTGATATATGGCATTGCATAACGGTCTAGACCAAATTTACCTGCGTTTGCACCTGCTACGATAACGAATATTGCTAATAGAATCATTTGTCCATTTGTGCTTACTGTTCCACTAAATAAGAAGGCAAAGTTC
>NZ_JBQKKM010000017.1:0-90186 GCF_052116745.1 Niallia sp. Sow4_A1
GTTCTTTTGGTAGTTGATTGTTTTGGCTATTTTGGTCTATCATATAGGGAGCACCTCTTCTGTATGGTAGTGTTTTCTCGACAATTACACTATACCAAAGAATGAGGTGTTTTTTCATTTTATTAAACACTGTCAAGCAACATATTTAATAGACCATAGACGCAATACAACTAACGATTTGCACTTATTTTTTTGGTGCGAAAGTTGAGTTAATAATAATTTTTGATTTTTCTCCCAGAAGCTAGAAGTGTGAAAAGTAGTTTCAACTTCTTCCATATAGTTTATTATATTTAATACAAGTCTCTCTTTGGCAGATAAACTTCCATTTTTGTTCTTTTTAAACGGAGTTACTTTTAATTCCACTCTTAATTCTTCAAAATCGGGTCTAGCATCGGAATTAATTTTATAACCAAAGAAACTTTCTTCGATAACTTGACCTAAACTACCTTTTGATTTACGATTAGACAATCTATTATAAATATCTATTTGATCAAATGTTTTACCTTCGGCTTCTTTGGCTTTACTTAGTAATTCAGATTCGGTTTTGTATAACATAATATCTCCTTAGAATATTTATTTTAGATATACAAACAGAGCGTTTGTTCTTAAAGTGTGATAAAATGAAAATAGTATTGTTTTAGTTTTAAGAAATTAACAACAACATACATTAATGTAATTTCTTCCTATATATTACTATATTTTTGGTATATTTTATACCGAAAGGATGTTCGATAAATGATTAAGGCTTTAGAGTTGTTTGCAGGCGTAGGCGGTTTTCGATTAGGTCTAGAAGCAACGAAGAATTTTGAAATAGTATGGGGGAATCAATGGGAGCCATCAAAAAAGGTTCAAGATGCCTTTAATTGTTATCAAAGACAATTTATGGACCAAGGAATACACTCCAATAAAGATATAGCAACTGTTGATGAGTATAGTTTAAAATACTTAAATGCCCAACTACTAGTAGGAGGATTTCCTTGTCAAGACTATTCTGTTGCAAGAAGTTTATCTGGTGAACAAGGTATTCAAGGGAAAAAAGGCGTTTTATTTTGGGAAATAGTTCGCTTCCTTAAAGAATTAAGACCAAAGTATGTTTTGCTTGAAAATGTTGATCGATTATTAAAATCTCCATCTAAACAGCGTGGAAGAGATTTTTCTATAATGTTAGCAAGTTTTCGAGATTTAAACTATTCTGTAGAATGGAGAGTTATTAATGCTGCAGAGTATGGACAGGCACAACGAAGACGGAGAGTATTCATTTTTGCTATTAGAAACGATACTGAATATATTAAAGATAGAGAAAAAATTACTGATGCAGAAATATTGCATAAAGAAGGTTTTTTTGCTAAACCGTTTCCTATTAAAGTGGAATCGTCGTCTAAGCATGCTGCCCAATTAAGAGAATTACCAGAAGATATACTTGAAGTATCAGATGAATTCTCGATGAAATATTTAAATGCTGGGATTATGAGAAATGGTATTGTTTATACAGAAGAAACTTTGGCCCAAGAGGAAAAGTCAAAGACATTAGGAGAAATACTTGAATCTAATGTTGACGAAAAATATTATTTGAAAGAAGCAGCAATAGAAAAGTTTAAATACTTAAAAGGTCCTAAAAAGATTGAAAGAACTGCTGCAAGTGGCCATAAATATATATTTTCCGAAGGGGGTATGGCTTTTCCAGACCCCTTAGATAAACCAGGCCGTACCATGTTGACTAGTGAAGGAACAGTGAATAGAAGTAGTCATGTAGTTGAAGATCCTACTACAAAGAGATTACGAATACTAACGCCAGTTGAGTGCGAAAGACTGAATGGTTTCCCAGATAATTGGACAGAAGGTATGTCTGAGCGAATGCGATATTTTTGTATGGGAAATGCTTTAGTGGTGGGACTCATTGAGAGAATGGGAAAACGAATTTCTGAAATTAATAGTACAGAACCAGATACGGAAATTAAATTTAAAGAAATGGAACAATTGAGTTTCTTTAATTAAAAGTGTATTAGAAATAATGGACTGCTAAGTTTTAAAGCTTGGCAGTCTTTTTTATGTAATCTTATTGAGTATCTCTAGTGAAATGTAGTCTGCAGAAAGTGTAATCAAATTATGGATTAATATTAATCATAGGAACATACTACTCCTAGATAGCTTGGATGATTTGATGAACAGACAGTTGTACAATGTGTAAAGAGATTTTTAGTTTTCCTTTAGAGGGCTAGTAGGATTAACTTCTGCTAACTCAATTGTCCGACATTTTCTTTCTTTGCTTAAAAGCAAAGAAGAAATATACTACTACTGCAAACAGTTGTGGTATATTAATACAAACGGGTTGCTTGGAGCCCAAACAGTATCTCTAGCTTGATTTGAAGGGCAAGACATCGGTCTTGTTGTCCGCTGTAAATTCCAAAGGTTGCAAGACCTTACAAGCCCGTGACATCAGTCGTGGGTTGTTGACTCGCGCATATGTCCTGCCTCCCTAGAAGTCATTGCGCCATCTCCTGCTTTTACATCTTTTTGAATTTCTTGTTTTACTTTTTGTGCATCCGTTCCTGCAAAATCTGGTTTCATAATGGAATTTAAGTTCTCTTTATTTTGGGTCATACTTTTCCCTCCTTTCTTTAACTATTATTATTTCTAAAACGGCGGATATTATGTTAAAGAAAAGAGGAGAAAAAGTTGATTTTCAGACGGATAAACAACGAAGCTTCAGGTCAAAGATGTCTAATTGCTAGGATAATATGACATAGCAGAGGAGTCTCTTTCGGTTTAGTCATAAGTGTAAAGAGCTGTCCTACCGTCATTAATGGACGGTTGGACAGCTCTTATTTTTCCTCCAAAATAGTAATCAAACTCAAAACTCTCCCCATATCAGGATTATACACAGACTCCTCTATAACCGTTTCATTCATCTTACTGTCTATAAACCAGTAGGATGCTGGGACTTCATTTCGTCTTACTTCTATTTGTGTACTAGGTTTATGAAAAAAGCTTGCGGCAATGCTATTAGTATGTAATTTAGATACTAGCGCTCGATTTCCTTGGAATCTTTTCATAATATTTGAGCCATCTGATTGGACTACTGCATATTTTTCTGGTGCAAAATCAACTAATCTATTTAAAAACATGAATAACGTAACGTGATATTTTTCTGCAAAGTGCTGAACGGTCTCTATATTTACAACTTTGTTTGTGAACTCCATAGTTAAATGATTTGTTGGAATAAGAAGGGTGGAGGCAAACTGATGTGCTTCCATTTCTTCGATTTCTTGTGTTAGGAGAGAGGATACTCCAAATTGCTGATTTTTATCTTGGTTATTCCTATATTTTCTGGAAAAGTATTTATTTTTTAGGTGCCATGGCAAAACATGATGTGCAATAAGTGTGGCTAATGTAAATCTAGCTCTGTGCTCGTGTTTCTTTCTTCGAGCTAATAAAATAATGGGAAATTCACTTTGTATATAAATTCCTTCTGCTTCCTCTAAATCATCTTCCAAAACTTTTATTCCTAACTCATTTGCTAATTTATATAAATCAATGGGTAACGGTTCTTCTACTTTTTCTGTTAAAATGGCTTCCGCATATTCTTTTGGTGTTTCATATAGTATATCCATTTTAATTTTTCTACCAGTTGCTAAAAAAGCTGCATACTCAACTAATTTTTCTTTATCTTGTGGTGATAAGGAGTTAACGATATTTAGGAACAAACGATCAGATAAATTAATCGAATGCTGTGCTTTTACTTGATCTACACCTGAAATTAAATATTCTGTCGTTACTTTTAGAGCAAATGCTAGTTTTTGAATAATCTCAAAGGAAGGCCTTCTTGCACCAGATTCATATTGGCTAATAGCAGGTGGCTTTAATCCAATTTGATTCGCCAATTCAGCTTGAGATAAATGTAATTCTTTTCTTCTATTTTTGATTCTTTCATTTATAGAATTGGGCATATCCTATCCCCTTTATAGCATTTAGTTTACCGATATAATAACATATTATGAAAAATATTGACAGCGATATTTACTAGTGTTATCATTTTGTTTGCAAAGTGTTATTGGTTTTTATTGGTATAATTAGTATCGTTAAATTGGAGGAGGAACTAGAATGAGTTTTGAAAATTATAGGAGTGAGTTGTGTAAAACACCACTTAAAGAAACGTATGAAAAAAGAGATTTAATGTCTGAGAGATTTTTGTACGCTAAGGATGAAAAGGTAGAAGTATATTGGGCCCCTTTCGATTATATTAACAAAAGCGCTAAAGTAGTTATATTAGGAATTACTCCTGGATGGACGCAAATGGAGTTGGCTTATAATTATGTGCTCCATCATATGGACAAAGAGGATGAGGAGCAAGTACAGTATCATGCAAAATACGATGCTAGTTTTGGTGGAGCAATGAGGAAGAACCTCATTGAAATGCTTGATGGAATAGAACTACATAAACATTTAGGCATTGATAGTTGTGAACAATTATTTAATGTGAAGAGTTCCTTGTTACATACATCTTCTGTGTTAAGATACCCTGTGTTTATTAATGGAGAGAATTATAGTGGAAGTCAACCAAAATTAATGGGACATCCGATTTTTACTAGAATGATAGATGAACTGTTAATCCCTGAACTTAACAGTTTAAAAGATGCTGTTATTATTCCTACTGGAAAAGCAGTTTCTGATTTACTTCAATACTTAGTAGAAGAAGGTAAGATTGAAAATAAAACAATTTTGTTTAATTTTCCTCATCCTTCAGGAGCAAACGGACATCGTAAAAGTCATTACGCAACCTACCAGCATCTCTTTAAGGAGCAATTAGCAAATGCTGCACAAAAAGGTCACTTTACAGAAACAACTTCTGCAATCAGTCCTACCAAAGAGCAAATGGATGAATTGATTCAACAGTTAAAGATTATCGGAGCCGAACTGAAAAGAGGAAATGATCTAAAAGAAAAGGAAGCTTATTGTCAAAGACGTTTAGAAACTCTTGCAGATGAAATTCAACCATATGATCATCGAGTTGCACAAGTTATTGAACAGCTGTTGAAATAAAACATGTAAGGAAGGTCATAATGAAAAATAAATTCGCTATAATAATCTTCGTTAGTTTAGTTGTTGTGGGAACAGGGGTTTACTTTTTTTCTAGTAATGATACAGACTTTGAAGTAAAGTCAGAGCCAGAAAAAAGGATGACAGTAAATAGTGAGAAAGATGATAAGAGTGAAGAAATCCATAATAATGATTCCACTACTTCCACTGATCCAGAAGCGGATTTGGAGCTTATTTCTGAGTTTCCTAACAATATGACAGAATTAGAAATCCAAGATGCTATTCATAAGATGAGCCATACAAAAGTTTATGCGGATGAAAAATGGGGTTCTATAGAACCAACTCAAGGAAGAATTGCTCGCTTATTGGAAGTAATAAAAGAAAACACTGATGTTTATGAGAATAGCAGGTTATACCTATCTATTTTAGAAAGATGGCAGGAAAATGATTTTAGCAATGCGGTTGAGGATCATAATGACATTTGGAATCTCCAGGATGGAACAATTGGAAAAGCAACAAGATTGCTTACAGAAGAAGAAATGGAATAAGAATTTCTATATAGAGTTCAGGAATAGCAGAAGGACATCCTGACTCTTTTTTTGTAATAAGGAGGGAGGGGAATTTTTTATAGAAATAGAATAGACGATTTAAAAAAGGAAGAACTTAAAATAATAGGTTAATCTAAAACCCAAAATCAGGACAACATATAAAATATGTCCACCATTTGGGTTTTAATTTAGAGAATTAAAGGTAAGAAAAAGACATAAACAAAATGGCGATGATAAATAGGATAAATAGTAGCATGAATATTATTGCTAATACGAGTAAAATCCATCCTAAAATTTTTCGATCTGTTCTAATCAAGTAAATAGAAAGTGTAATGATTCCAAACAGAAAGCCCATGATTCCCCATAGAACAGGGTTTTTGCCTTGTTTTTTTGAATCTATAACTAAATAAACTGTTATTAAAATGTTTATTACCCAAAATAAAGAAAACTCCATAAAAATATCTCCTCCTTTTCCTTCATTATATTGTATTCTAAAAGTTTTTCATACATGCTCATGTTAAGTAAGGAAGCTTCATTCCTAATCTATGATTCTTTCATTTATTAAATTGTTTCTGCGTAAGATTTCCTATGGTTTATAAGTGATAAAATATGTCTATTTTTCATAGAGGGAGTAAAGGTTTTCTAAGTTAATGATAGCTATGTATTGCGAAAATGTTATTAAATGTATATACTTATTTTATAATGAACTATACTTTTTATACGTGGTTTTATACAGTATCTAAATGTGTAGTGATGAAAAAAGGATGTTAGCTAAGAATATATATCTATAATAGGAGTATTATTTCTAAGAATTTAAGGAGTTGAGCGAAGTGATTCATCAATCAATGAAAGCGTTCCCAAATAATTTTCTTTGGGGTGCTGCATCTGCAGCGTATCAAGTAGAAGGTGCATGGAATGAGGATGGCAAAGGAGTTTCAAATTGGGATAAATTTGTTAGGATTCCGGGAAAAACATTTAAAGGAACAAATGGAGATGTTGCAGTAGATCATTATCATCGTTATAAAGAAGATGTGCAGCTGATGGCTGAAATGGGAATGAAGGCTTATCGATTTTCCGTTGCTTGGACTCGTATTTTTCCAGAAGGAAGAGGAGAAGTAAATCAAGCGGGAATTGATTTCTATAATAATTTAATTAATGAGTTAATCAAGTATAATATTGAGCCAGTTCTTACTCTTTATCATTGGGATCTTCCACAAGTTCTTCAAGATGAATATGCAGGGTGGGAATCTCGCCAGATTATTGAGGATTTTACGAATTATAGTATCGAATTATTTAAACAGTTTGGAGACCGAGTGAAATATTGGGTTAGTTTAAATGAGCAAAATATTTTCACTGGCTTAGGCTACCGAATGGCTGTACATCCACCTGGAGTAACAGATGAAAAGAGATTCTATCAAGTAAATCACCATGCGAACTTAGCGAACGCTAGTGTTATCAAAGCATTCCGCAAATACGTTCCAAATGGAAAAATTGGTCCTAGCTTTGCTTATTCTCCTGCATATGCTTTAACTTCAAAACCAGAAGATATTATTGCAGCAGAGAATGCGGAGGAATTGAATAGCCATTGGTGGATGGATATTTATGCTTGGGGAAGATATCCAGAAGCTGCATGGAACTATTTAGAGGCAAATGGATTAACTCCTGAGGTGGAAGAAGGGGATTTTGAATTATTAAGAGAAGGTACTCCTGATTTCATGGGACTTAACTATTATCAAACAACGACCTTTGAGAAAAATCCGTTAGAAGGCGGAGTAGGTAGTGCTGAAATGAACACTTCTGGGAAAAAAGGTACTTCTCAGGATTCCGGAATACCTGGTGTGTATAAAACAGTCGAGAATCCAAATCTAGAAAGAACAGATTGGGATTGGAATATTGATCCACAAGGATTACGGATAGCGCTTCGAAGAATTACAAATCGCTATCATCTACCTATTCTCATTAGTGAAAATGGTTTAGGGGCCTTTGATAAGCTGGAAGAAGGCAATATCGTCAATGATGATTACCGCATTGATTTTATCCGCGCTCACATTAACGCGATGCAAGAAGCCATTACAGATGGAGTAGACTTAATGGGATATTGTGTTTGGTCGTTTACTGATCTTCTAAGCTGGTTGAACGGATTCCAAAAACGATATGGTTTCGTTTATATCAATCAGCATGAAGAAGGAACGCATGACCTTCGCCGTATCAAGAAGAAAAGCTTTTATTGGTATAAAGAAGTAATCGAATCGAATGGGGAAATTAGATAAAAAGGAGCAGCCTCGCCTGTGCTTTATGCACGGTGAGGCTGCTTTTTTCAGCTTTAAAATTCTTTGATTGCTTTTAATAGCAATTTCCGTAGATTATTGCCAAGTGAACAAAATCACTTTATTCAAAGAAAAAGGAATTTAATGGGAACATCCTTTATATCGTTCTGTTTTGGTGTGAATATAGATACATAAATATGCACTTCTTATATATGAATCTATCGTTAAAAGTAGTAAAGAAAAGAGAAGTTCATGAAATCGTCAATTTTAAAGTCTTTTTTTTTTGGAAAAGTAGATATAATGGAACCATAAAAGATGTATAAAAAATACTTCTTTTGGTCATTTTGCATTATTTGTTTAGCGAAAGAAGATAATGAATGCAAATGCAACGATAGACAATAATATAGTTCTTCAAATCATTACGGAATAATATATTTGCGTAATGTTATTCTTGAAATAAATTGTGATTCATTTCACAAATAATCCGTCTTACTAGTAGAATCTTGGAGGGACAAAAATGAAAAAGAAATTAGTGATGATTGGAAACGGAATGGCAGGAGTTCGGACAGTTGAAGAAATACTGAAGAGAAATGCTAGTCTTTTTGAAATAACGATTATTGGGGATGAACCTTATCCAAATTATAATCGGATAATGCTATCAAATGTTCTACAGGGAAAAACAACAGTTAGTGAGATCAATATTAATGATTGGAATTGGTATCAAGAAAATCATATTAATCTATTAACAGGGGAAAAAGCAATAAAGATTAATAGAGCAGAAAAGAATGTGATCACAGATAAAGGGAAAACGATTGAATATGATGAACTTATCCTTGCAACAGGATCTAGTGCCTTTATTTTACCGATACCTGGAAGTGATTTAGAAGGAGTAATTGGTTTCAGAACGATTGATGATACAGAAAAAATGATGGAAACAGCAAAGCATTATAAAAAAGCAATTGTTATCGGTGGGGGATTATTAGGGCTTGAAGCAGCGAGAGGATTGATTGACCGTGGAATGGAAGTTCATGTAGTTCACTTATTGCCTACCTTAATGGAGCAACAGCTAGATGCAGCAGCAGCTAATCTTCTTCGAAAAGATTTAGAAGCACAAGGTATGAAATTTTTGATGGAAAAGCAAACAGCGGAGATAGTAGGAGAAAATCGTGTTAAGGGGTTAAAGTTTACAGATGGCACTAGTGTTGAATGTGATCTTGTAGTGATGGCGGTTGGAATTCGACCTAATGTAGCAATTGCACGTGAAGCAGGATTAGATGTAAATCGTGCCGTCATTGTTAATGATTATATGGTAACTTCGGATCCATCTATCTTTGCAGTAGGGGAATGTGCAGAACATAATGGAATTGCTTATGGGTTAGTTGCTCCACTTTATGAACAAGGAATTGCCCTTGCAGATTGTATTACAGGCAGAGAAAGTAAAGGATACCAAGGGTCAATTCTTTCTACTCAATTAAAAGTGGCAGGATGTGACTTATTCTCTGGTGGGAAAATCCATGAAGATGAAAATACAGAAGCTATTATTGTCCATGATCAGTTTGCTAAAGTTTATAAAAAGATTTTAGTAACAGATAACAAAATTGTTGGGATTGTTTTATACGGGGATGCTTCCGATGGAAATCGATTATTTAATATGTTGAAAAAACAAGCAGATATAAGCGAATATACAAGTTCTTCTGTTTTAAGCAAGAGCGGGCAGGATGATGAACTTGATATGGTAGCAAGTATGAGTGCGGATGATACAGTTTGTGGATGTAATGGGGTGACAAAGGGCGCGATTGTTCATTCTATTTTAGAGCAAGGATTGTCTACTTTTGAAGAAGTGAAAGGTTGCACTAAAGCTGGGGCCTCTTGTGGAAAATGTAAACCACTAGTTGAAGGCATTTTGGCACATACACTTGGGGACAGTTTTGATGCTTCTATTCAAAAAACAGGAATGTGTAGCTGTACGACACTTACTCGTGATGAAGTAGTAGCACAGATAAAAGAAAAGCAACTTAGATCTCCGAAAGAAGTACGAATGGTGCTTGATTTTGCAAGTGAGGAAGGATGTTCTAAATGTCGTCCAGCATTAAATTACTATATGCGTATGCTGTTTCCAGAGGAGTATGAGGATGATAAAGCTTCCAGATTTGTAAATGAAAAAATGGAAGGGAATATTCAAAAAGATGGTACATTCTCGATCATTCCTCGTATGTATGGTGGAACAACTACTGCAGAGGATTTAGTGAAAATAGGTGAGGTAGCGAAAAAATATAATGTACCATTAGTAAAAATTACAGGTGCAAGCCGTATTGGACTTTATGGAGTGAAGAAAGAGGATGTACCGCATGTTTGGGAAGATCTAGGAATGCGTTCTGGTTATGCCTATTCTAAATCCCTTCGTAATGTAAAATCATGTGTTGGTTCTAGATTTTGCCGCTTTGGCACACAAGATTCATTAGGCCTCGGTATTAAATTAGAACAAGAACTCGAAATGGTCGATACTCCTCATAAAATGAAGATGGGCGTTACAGGCTGTCCGAGAAACTGTGCAGAAGTTCTTACAAAAGACTTTGGTGTTATTTGTGTAGAAAATGGCTATCAGCTATATATCGGTGGAAATGGTGGAACAGAAGTCCGTGAATGTGATAGCTTAACAACGGTGAAAACAGAAGAAGAAGTAATTACGATGGCAAAGGCTTATGTTCAGTATTATCGAGAAAATGCTAATTATGGAGAAAGAACGGCTCCATGGGTAGAACGTATGGGTATTGAAACAGTGAAAGAAACACTGTTAAATGCAAGGAATATGAAACAGTTTGTAAGCAGATTTGAAAAAGCAAAAACAACATACGAAGAAGCTTGGTCTGCTGTTCTAAACGATGAAACGAAGAGAGAAATGTATGAAGTGATAAAAGGATAATGCAGAGAACAAAAATGGAGGGTATACATGATGACTGCAGCTTTAGAGTGGAAGAAGATTATGAAACTAGCTGATTTACCTAAGCAGATTGGTAAAGAAGTTCATTTAAAAGGAAAATCAATAGCGTTATTTCAACTTTCCAATGGAGAAGTTCGAGCAATTGCTAATAGCTGTCCGAATCAAAATGGACCATTAGCAGAGGGCATAGTGTCAGGAGAGTATGTTTTCTGCCCTCTCGATGATTGGAAAATTTCCTTAGTTACAGGGGAAGTTCAAAAGCCGGATGATGGCTGTGTAGAGGTTTATGAAACACAAATAAAAGATGACTATATTTATATAATGGTGTAAGAGATGAATACGAACAAAGGGTATGTAGCATTTGTCGGAGCAGGACCTGGAGATATTGGATTATTTACTAAAAAGGGGATAGAGTGTTTACAAAAAGCAGAAGTTGTCTTGTATGATCGCCTAGCAAATCCGCGCTTATTACGTTTTACAAGTAAGGATTGTACGTTTATCTATTGTGGAAAACTACCAAACAATCATATTATGCGTCAAGAAAAGATTAATGAAACGTTAATAGCAGAGGCGTTAAAAGGAAAATATATTGTCCGGTTAAAAGGGGGAGATCCTTCTGTTTTTGGAAGAGTAGGAGAAGAAGCAGAAGCGCTAGCAAAATACGATATTCCCTTTGAAATAGTACCTGGTGTAACCTCAAGCATTGCAGCTAGTGCTTATGCAGGCATTCCAGTAACCCACCGAGATTATAGTACAAGTTTTACGATTCGAACAGGTCATGCTTGTAAGAAAAATGAAGCTTCCGTTCATCATGAACCAAAGCAATCGGAAGCAATAGGTGATACGCTTGCTTATTATATGGGAGTGAAGGGCTTACCGGGGATTTGTGAAAATTTAATAGCTCAAGGTAAGGCAAGTGATACAAAAGTAGCTGTTATTGAGTGGGCAACATTAGGAAAGCAGCGAGTAGTTGAGGGTACCTTAACTACAATTGTCGAAAAGGTAAAGGAAGCAAAACTTGGAAATCCTGCTCTAACTATTATTGGAGATGTTGTTCAGTTAAGATCATCGATAGCCTGGTTTGAGAAGAAATCTTTTTATCAAAAGAAGCTCTTAATTGCAAAAAGCACTTCAGAGGAAAGTATGCTGGAAAGATATTTTACAAAAAATGGCGCTGAAGCTTATTCGTTCCCTACGTTAAATTCAATTCCTCATTCATACTCGGATGAGGAATTACAGCTGATAGTAAACGCAGATAGATTAATTTTTGCATCTGTAGAAGGTGTTGGCTATGTGTTATCCCAACTGTTTGATGCAGGTTATGATTTACGTGATCTTCCTAGACAAATCGAACACCTATCTGAAAAAACACGGAAGGAATTAGAAAAAAGGGGGGTACGCAGTATAAAATCATCCTATGACAAAAAAAGCGCCATTTTTATTGGGGAGGAAAAGGGAATAGAAAAACAAGCGTTCTCTGATAATCTCCTTGCATTCCCTAGTCATTTTATTCAAATAGATGAACGTTTTCATGAAGTTAATGAGCGCTTATTGACAGAAGATCAGTGGGAAACGGTTATATTTCCAAATAAGCGATCTGTTGACTTATTTTTGCAAGAATGGCCAACCTTTAGTGAAAAGAATCCAACAGAACTTCTATTTGCTACAATTGGCGAATCAGTGAAAGATTATGCGTTTATGCGGGGATTTAGTCAGATAGATGAGCAGGTTCAACAAGAACTAGATAAACAGGATTGGAAGAGTGAGTGCTAATGGATGCAGTAGTATATATTGGTCATGGAAGCAGAATCGTAGAAGGAAATAATCAATTCATAGCGTTTATAGAAGAAGTAAAAAAAGAAGTAAACATACCGATGCAAGAAATTGCTTTTTTAGAACTGGCTTCACCAACTATTTATGAAACGATGGAAAAAGTGATTCTTGCTGGTGCTAGAGAGATTTTAGTGGTACCTGTTCTACTATTTACGGCAGCCCATTTTAAAAAAGATATTCCAGAGGAATTGGAAACTGTGAAAAAAAAATTCCCAAAAGTGCATTTTAATGTTTCAAACCCCTTTGATTTGCATCCAAAAATGCTTGATTTAGTCTTAAAAAGAATAGAAGAAAAACGAGTAGAAAACGATGGGGTAATTCTATTGGTGGGCAGAGGTAGTAGTGATCCAGAACCAATTCGGAAACTGAAGGAATTGAGTAAGGGAATCCGTCAAAAATTAGGAGGCCCTGTATATACAGCTTTTTTAACAGCAGGAAAGCCAGCGTTTGTTGAGGAATTGGAAAAGCTTCAATTAAAGGATAACAGGATTTATGTCGTTCCGTACTTACTTTTTACTGGAAGGTTATTAAAAAGAATGGAGAATAAAATGGAAAACAGCGGCAAAGTTATTCTTTGTAATCCATTAAAGTACGATTCCTTTATGAAGGAAGTTTTGATAGAAAGAATGGAAGAACAATTAATGAGTCTCATAAGGTAAGTATGTTTAAAATTTTCTGTAGAGGAGTATCATGATGAAAGAGGTTATTAATTCATTTAGTAACACGGCATTAACGAAGATTAACGCCTTACATGTAAGTAGAAAGAAGTATTTAATAGGTGCTATGCTAGCTGGATTTTTCGTGGGGCTAGGAATTATTCTTATTTTTACAATTGGTGGTTTGCTTAGCGTAACTGGATTTGCAGGGACGAAAATTATAATGGGTGTCTCATTTGGGATTGCCTTGAGTTTAGTAATTATGGCGGGGGCAGATTTATTTACTGGGAATAATATGGTAATGGCAATCGGCATGTTAGAGAATAAAGTAACTTGGAAAGATACTGGAAAAGTATGGGGATATAGTTATATCGGTAACTTTATTGGTTCTATTCTCGTAGCGTTATTATTTAGTTACTCTGGTTTAGCGGTTGGAGGAGTAGCAGATTTCATCACAAACGGAGCAGCAGCAAAAATGAATGCTCCATTTATGGAATTACTGATTCGTGGGATTCTTTGTAATATTTTAGTTTGTTTAGCTGTTTGGTGTTCCGTGAAATTAAAGGATGAAACAGCAAAATTAATTATGATTTTTTGGTGTCTCTTTGCTTTTATTACATCGGGCTTTGAACATAGTGTTGCAAATATGACATTATTATCTATTGCATTAATTATTCCTCATCCTGAGACAGTTACCATTGGCGGAATGTTTGCTAATTTACTGCCAGTAACAATTGGGAATATAATTGGAGGTGCTGTATTTGTAGGAGCAGCATATTGGTATCATATTTCAGAGAAGACGCAAGCTGTTGTTAAATCATTTAAAAAAGAAGCTTAATTTGTAGTTGCTTATGTGAATTACATCACAAAAAATCTATCTCAGAAAAAGGAGATAGATTTTTTGTTTTCCTTCTTGTGATTTAAAAGGTGAATACCTTGTTTCTTTATGAACAAAATAAAAGCAATTGAAGTGGAAAATCACATTGAAAGGATGTGCACAAAAAATGGTCATAAAAATCAGTAAGACAATCGAAAATATCCAACAATATAGTCAGCCTTTTCATGATATAGAGGATTTAAACGGTTTAATCGAAAAGGCTAGTAAAGCAAAATACATATTACTGGGAGAAGCCACCCATGGTACAGCAGAATTCTATACCATTCGAGGAGAAATCAGAAAAAAATTAATACAAGATCATGGCTTTACTTTTATTGCAGTAGAAGGAGATTGGCCGTCTTGTTATGAAGTGAACCAGTATGTAAAAGGTCATTCAAATTATTCTCATGCTAGAGAAGTACTATCTCAGTTTCACAGATGGCCAGCATGGATGTGGGCAAATGAAGAAATCATTCCCCTTATTGAGTGGCTAAAAGCATATAATCTTGATAAAAAGGAAGAAGACAAGGTTGGATTTTATGGCATAGACGTGTATAGCTTATGGGAATCGATGGAGACAATTGTTGCTTATTTACAAAAAATAAATTCACCAGATTTGGATAAAGCGATGCAAGCAATTACTTGTTTTCACCCCTATAACAAAAGGCCAGAGCAATATGGCATGTCTGCGGCTTTTTTGGGAGAAAGCTGTAGAGAGGAAGTCTTAGAGCTTCTAAATTCTATTGTATCGAAAAGAAGGAAATACATGGAAGAGGATAAAGAGTCCTACCTTAATTTGCAAATCAATGGACTAGTGTCCAAAAATGCAGAAGCCTATTATAAAGCAATGGTTACAGACGATATCGAATCATGGAATATTCGTGATTATCATATGGTAGAAGCTTTAGAGATTGTCAGCCAATTTTATGGGAAGGCAGCAAAGGGGATTGTTTGGGAACATAATACGCATATTGGTGATGCAAGAGCTACTAGTATGGAACAAGAAGGATTAGTGAATGTTGGGCAAATCACGAGAGAAAAATTTGGAGAACCCAATGTGTATGCAGTCGGTTTTGGTACATATGGTGGGACCGTCATTGCAGCAGAAAAATGGGGGGATCGCTACAAAATAATGGATATTCCACCTGCACAACTTAATAGCTGGGAAGAGCTACTTCATCGTGCTGGCTCCTTTAATAAATACCTAACCTTTACAGAGGAAAATCGTTACTTTTTTGAGCATACAATCGGTCATCGTGCCATTGGGGTAATCTATGAGGCAGCATATGAACATTATGGGAATTATGTACCGTCAAAAGTTTCAGTCCGCTATGATGGATTTATTTATGTAGATCAATCTAAGGCGGTAACACCGATTGCTTTTTCAAACGAGGGTGAAACTCGATTAGCAAAGGACACTTAAGATTCAAGAAAAATAATTAGCCAAAAAAGTGAAGGGATTTTTGCTTTTTTGGCTTTTTTTCATCTTAGGTAAGATTTTACTTAAACAAGTAACAAATAAATTTATCACGGAATAGTATAGCAACCGGAGCTTGAATTTTGAAAATTACAAAAAGTTCTGAAGAATAATATATAGAGGGTGACGTTAATTGGAGAGGAAGGCAACAGAAACAAAAATGGTTATTGTAGTTCGAAAAGATCTGTGTATGACAAAGGGGAAATATGTAGCCCAAGGTAGTCACGCAAGCTTAGGATTAGTATTAGATATGATAAAGCGCGAGGATGTGCATACACAAGCGATATTAGAAAAATGGTTCAGCGAATCTTCGACTAAAATATGTGTTTACGTCAAAAGTCTAGACAAATTACATGAAGTGAAAAATAGAGCCATCGAAAAGGGAGAAGCGGTTAAATTAATAACAGACAGCGGCTTGACTATGTTTCATGGAGAAAAGACAGATACTTGTTTAGCCATTTTAGGGTATAGAAACAATGTGGATGAAATTACAGGGCATTTACAGTTATTGTAATAATAAAGATAGGAGTCTTTTTCATGAAAATGAAAAGAAATTCAGCCCTCTGTACAGCTACTTATAAAGGTTTAGGAACTTAACCTATAAAGAAAATTAAATAAATTCCGTATACCTTATCAGGCACGAGGGATGGACTAATATCCTTCTATAGTGCCTGAAAAACTTTTTTGTAAATCACTTTATCTAGTTAAGTCCTCATTTAGTTACTATTTTGTTCTATTCAAACCCAATCTACTTGAGTTCTAATCGTCCATTTTTAAAAGAATGTTGAACTCTATAACTATCCTTTGGAAAAATAAATGTCCAAGGCATACTCACTTGGGAAGGAATGACTAGGTCTGGTAGTGTGAATTCTTTTTCTGCAATCACGTTATCATTAACACTGTATTGTATTGGTGCATTTTGAAAGGTAAGGGGATGTTCCGTAAAATTATGAACCAATACGGAGACAAGTAGCGCTTCTTTATGATTGATTGCTTCTCGGATAGGAGAAAAAATAACACTCGAGCTATTTAAATGTTTTGTTTCATTAAAGAATTTTTCTATATTATCTCGATCCTGAGGGGCAATTTGCTTGTCCCAGGAAGATTCAAATTGTAATTGCTGCATCATTATGACCACCTTTGAAATGAAGTGTAACATAAGTGAGGGAGAGAAATCTATTAAAGGAGTTATATTTTCCTTTCTTTTCTTATCATTTTCTTTTTGAAAACCCTCTAAACAGAACAAATGTTTTGGTGTAGAATAGTTAATGTTGCATTAAAACTATTAACTATTAGAGGTGGAATCAACTTGAATGGAACATCACATGCTGTAATTGGATCAGCAACAGGATTTATTGTTGCCCATACAGTGCAATCCACACCAACAGAGACATTAGTGTGTGTCGGTTTAGGAGCTGTTTCTGGATTAATGCCTGATTTGGATATTGACGGGAAACTCCGTGGGAAAATTACTTTACCACATCAAATGATCCAACTGTCTGCACAAGTAATCGGAATACTTATGGTTTTATATAGTTTCTTCGAAAAAACAGCAGTAGAGAGGTGGATGGGGGTAGGGATAGGTATTTTGATTTTGTTTATCGCGTCCTTAATTAAACAAAAACATATGCTAACGATAACAGGAATAACCGTTCTGATGGGAGGACTTTCTGTAGAGGAAAGATGGATTATTCTTCTAGGAATCTATATTATGATTGCATCTTTCACTTCTCATCGAAGCTACACTCACTCTATCTTAGGGGTGGTGTTCTTTGGAATTATTGCCGCTGATTTAGAGAACTCTCTTGGAATTCAGGGGGTATACTATACTTGTATTGGTGGATATATCAGTCATTTAATTGCAGATTTAAAAATTTTTCCGTTTAACAAAAGAGGGGTTAAGCTATTCTTACCATTATCATCAAAGGAATTATAATAGTTTGCTAGAATATATCTATTTTTTATACATATCAAAAGTTAGCTAGGAAAAGCATCCCCCATTTAAATTTGAATGGGGGATTGTTTATATTAGACTTTAGGCAATGTGTCATTGATCTAATTAGGTGAAATCGAAGTTCCTTTTTCGTTATGTTATAATATGGAAAAAGGGAGGTCTTTATGTATGGGCTATGGTTTTCGAAAGAGTTTTAAAATAGCTCCTGGTGTTCGGGTGAATGTTGGAAAAAAGAGTGTTGGGGTAAGCGCCGGTGTAAAAGGGCTTAGATATAGCGTGAACTCTCGAACCGGAAGTAGAGTGACTGCTAGTATCCCAGGAACTGGTTTATCCTATACCACTTCAGGTGGCAGAAGTAGAAAGTCGTCTGCCTATCAAAGACAGGCAGATATAAATAGAAGGCAACGAGAAATAGACAAGTTGAATGAGTTAGAGCAGGCAAGACTTGCAGTAGAAGCCTATGAAAATACAATCGAGCGAATCCATAGCATTCATATCGAAGCAGATGAACCTGTTAATTGGATTAAAGTAAGAGGTTCAGATGCTCCTTATCATCTCCCAAATGGAGAAATGGGAGAAAAGGAAAAACTAGCTTTACAGAAGCTTCAAAATTATAAACCCGGAGTTCTTTCCAGGCTTTTTAATCGGCAATCTGCTGAACAAAAGTTACAAGAAGAGGTTATTGCTGTTAGAGAGGAAGATAAACAAGATTATCTTGCTTGGGAGCGCGATATAAAGATTGCTACAAAGGTGTTGGAGGGAGACATTGATACTTATTTTCAAGTCATTGACGCATTTGCACCGTTGGATGATTTAACGGAATTTGGAAGTGGATTTGAATTCAGTTGTGGTGATCCGAAAGTAATGGAAATCGAATTTGAAGTAAATGCGGAGGATGTCGTTCCAAAAGAACAATTATCTTTAACAAAGACTGGAAAATTATCAAGAAAGCAAATGCCGAAGGGGAAGTTTTATGATATTCAGCAAGATTATGTCTGTAGCTGTATATTAAGAATTGCCCGTGATATGTTTGCGCTATTACCACTACATACGGTCTACATACATGCAATAGATAATCGTTTAAACACTGCAACTGGATATATGGAAAAAATCACTATTCTTTCTGTGAAATTGGACAAAGGAAAACTAAATCGATTAAATTTTGCTAATATTGACTGCTCCGATGCATTAGAAAACTTTGAACACAAGATGAATTTTAAAAAGACAAAAGGGTTTGAGGCAGTTAGTAGACTTATGGTTGATTAAGCGGATAAGGTTAGAAGCGTGGGTATAGTTACTCACGCTTTATTAATCATGAAAAATTTTCCTGGAAGTTGATTCTTTTGGGTACATACTACAACTAGAGTTTACGCAAATAAAAAATTTAAAAAATTGAAAAGAAAGCATTTACAAAAATAGCAATTCCGTTTATTATGTGTTTAGTTAACAAAAAAATGTTTGATTCAAACATTTGGTGTGAAGAACATAATAGGGAGAACTGCATAATATGGAAAATTTGCAGCAATTAAATAAAAGACAAAATAAAATTTATCAACTTCTATTGAATGAAGGAGAGATCAAGATTCAAGACCTTACAGAAACATTTGGCGTGGTCGAAATGACGATTAGGCGGGATCTTGATAAAATGGAGAAATTAGGATTTTTGAAACGAACATATGGAGGTGCGATTCTCGCTTTTGAAGATATTGTCATTAATAAGAGAGAATTATTAAACAGAAGGGCAAAAGAACTCATTGGGCAAAAGGCGGTCAAATTTGTTCAGGAGGGGGACGGCATTTTTGTAGATGCAGGTACGACCACTCCATATTTTGTTAAAAACCTACCTGTTGATGCAAAGCTTTCCATCACAACAAATGCCATGAATGTTGCTTCGAAAATTCATGGGAAAAACAAGGAAAAAATTATTTTAGGTGGCATGATAAGAGAGTCCACGTCGTCGCTTTATGGACCAATTGCCATTTCAACATTAAACAATCTTTCTTTTGATAAAGCCTTTTTAGCTGCATCTGGTTTCACGCTTAACCAAGGTTTCAGTAACTCGAATATTTTTGAAGTGGAGATTAAGCAAAAAGTAATAAAGCAATCAAAAGAGATAACCTTCCTTATAGATCATAGCAAATTTGACACTCAATTTATGCACAAAATAACCTCGCTTGAAAACATAAATCGAATTATCACAGACAAAACACCCTCTAATGAATATTGTAAGTTAATTCAGAGCAGTGGAGTTGAATTAGTCGTATGTAGTAACAATTGATAGAACCTCTCTATTAATTGTTATTTATACGAACATGTTCATTTAGCATATTACAATATAATCCATCTTTATTAAAAAAACTCTACCAATAATTTTCTAATTCCTTTTATGAGTGAAACTTTTTTAATGAATAAATGGAATGAAATGTGAATAGAAAGTAAATAGCCTTTGATTAGTTTTGGTGAAAATCAAAAGTGTTTCTAAATACGCATTAAATGTAAGCGCTTAAAAATGTATTTGGCATCCGGATATTAAGTCACAATGGTGATTTTAATATATAAAATTACTTCTATAAACAAGGGGGATATGTATGAAGAAGTTTTTGATTGGATTATTGACATTGGTACTAACTTTTGGGTTAGCTGCATGTAATACGAGTGAAGAATCTAGTAGTGAAAAGGATCAATATGTATTTGGCTATACGTCGATGACACAATATAACCCGTATTTTCAAGTAGTAGAAAAAGCAATTAGAGATAAGGTAGAAGCTAATGGAGATAAGTTAATTACGACCAATCCTGCTATGGATGTGGAGCTTCAAATTAATCAAATTGAAGATATGATTGCTCAAGGAATAGACGCAATTTTTCTAAATCCTGTTGATTGGGAAGGAATTAGACCAGCATTAGCGATGTTAAAGGAAGCGAATATCCCAATCATCAATTACGATGCAGAAGTGAAAGATATGGAATATATAACGAGCTATGTAGGTTCAGATAATAAGAATGCCGGAAAAGTTGCTGGAGAAGATTTAGTGAAGAATTTTCCAGATGGAGGAAACATAGTTATCCTTGATAGTCCAACAATGAATTCAGTTAATGATCGAATCGAAGGATTTATGGAAGCGATTGAAGGGAAAAATTTTGAGATTGTTGCACAGCAAGATGCCAAGGGAGACTTAGAGACAGCGTTAACGGTGACAGAGGATATCCTTCAAGCCCATTCTGACATTATCGCTATAATGGGTGGAAATGATCCAACAGCTTTAGGTGCATTAGCAGCTGTTAAAGCTGCGAATATAGAAGGAATTGCCATTTATGGAGTTGATGGATCACCTGATGCGAAAACTGCAATTGCAAATGGAGAAGCATTAATCGGAACAGGAGCTCAATCGCCTATCTCTATTGGAGAAAAGTCGGTCGAAGTCGCTTATAAAATACTAAAAGGCGAAGACTATGAAAAGAAAATTCCAGTAGAAACCTTCATCATTAATAAGGACAATGTGGAGGAATACGGAACAGATGGCTGGCAATAAATGATGTGAATATACATTCTTAGCGACTGAACAAATAGAAGGAGAAGAAATATGCAATTTTAAAATGGATCTTATATTGAATTCTCCTTCTACATTTTAATGGGGTGGGATTATGTCTACGAAATTATTAGAGATGAAGGACGTTTCTAAACGTTTCCCAGGAGTTTATGCCTTAAAGGGTGTAGAGTTTGAACTAAATAGGGGAGAGGTTCATGCTCTCTTAGGGGAAAATGGAGCTGGGAAATCAACACTTATGAAAATACTTGGTGGGATATATTCTATTGATGAAGGAAAAATTTTTATTGATGAGCAAGAAGTAGAGATAAAAGATGTTAAAGATGCTCAATACAATGGTATCAGCATTATCCATCAGGAAATTATCTTAGTCCCATACTTAACGATAGCGGAAAATATTTATTTAGGAAGAGAACCTTTAACAAAAACAGGGTTTGTCGATAAAAAAACAATGTTTTCCAATGCAAGAAACCTTTTAGATAAATTTGAGTTGGATCTATCGGAAAAGAGTGTAATTAGTGAGTTGAATGTTGCACAGCAACAAATGATTGAAATTATTAAAGCAGTTTCTTTTCAAGCGAGAATTATTTTAATGGATGAACCAACTTCTTCTTTAACGGAAAAAGAGGTGAATTTTCTTTTTAAAACAATTCGTAATTTGACAGAACAAGGTGTGGGGATTGTTTATATTTCACACCGCATGAATGAACTATTTGAAATAACAGATAGAATTACAGTGATGAGAGATGGAACCTATATTGGGACCGTTCGTACGCAAGAAACGACGGAGAACCAATTAATTTCTATGATGGTTGGTAGAGAACTAACTAACTATTATGTTAGAGATTATTTTAAAGTAGGAGAAACAGTTTTAGAAGTAAAGAATTTATCAAGGGAAAATTATGTGAATCATGCGGACTTCCAATTAAATAAAGGCGAAATATTAGGTTTTTCCGGCTTAGTTGGTGCAGGGAGGTCAGAGCTGATGAAATGTATTTTTGGCATTGACCCCTTTGATGAAGGAGAAATTTATCGCGACGGCAAGAAAATTACGATAAAAAACCCGAATGATGCGATTAAACACGGGATTGCCTATGTTACGGAAAATCGGAAAGAAGAAGGCCTGTTTCTCATTCAGTCTGTTAAATACAATATTACGATAAAAGTTTTGGATAAGGTGATCAAATTTCTTCGCGTAAAAAAGAAAATCGAAGACCAGTATGCAGAGGATTTTATTAAAGAATTAGCGATTAAAACCCCAAATAGTGGGCAAATAGTAAAAAATTTAAGCGGTGGTAATCAACAAAAAGTATTGATTTCTAGATGGCTTGCGACAAATCCTCAAGTGTTGATATTGGATGAACCAACAAGAGGAGTCGATGTCGGTGCAAAGGCAGAGATTTATGCGATTATGAATCAGCTCGTGCAAAAAGGGGTTTCCATTATTATGATATCTTCTGAGCTTCCTGAAATTATTAATATGAGTGACAGAGTAGCTATTATGTACAAAGGTAAAATTCAAAAGATATTAGAGAAAAAAGAGAGCTTTAGTCAAGAAGTAATTATGCATTATGCTACTGGAGGTAATTAAGATGGCTCAAGCAGCACTAAAGGAGAAAAAGAAAGATAATTTTTTATGGAACTTAGGTTCAAGTATTATAACCTTTATACGGGAAAATTTAGGTATTTTAATAGGGTTACTTGCTTTATGTATTATTATTTCGATTATTAATCCCAACTTTTTATCCTCTAATAATCTATTAAATGTATTAAGACAAACGTCCACCAATCTATATTTAGCCCTTGCTATGACGATGATTATTATTTTAGGTGGGATCGATTTATCTGTTGGCTCCATTATGGCAGTAACTGGAGTAGTTACGACTTTAATGATTGCAACATTCGGGGCACCGGTATTTATAGCTGTATTAGCTGGTTTATTTGTGGGGCTATTAATCGGTGCTTTAAATGGTTATGTTGCTGCAACAACCGTGATTCCTCCTTTTATTATTACGCTAGCCACTATGAATATAGCGAGGGGAGCGGCCTATGTAATTACAGATGGAAAGCCAGTCAGAGTTATGTCTGATTCCTTCAATTTCATTGGATCTGGTTATATTGGTGGTGTATTGCCGATGCCTGTGCTTTACCTTTTAATTCTATTAATCATTTGTTACTTCATTATGAATAAAACGCGACTTGGTCGTCACATGTATGCTGTGGGTGGGAATGCGGAAGCAGCGAAATTTTCAGGAATAAACATAAAAAAGGTACAATTTTTTGCTTATACATTTAGTGGATTAATGGCTGCAATTGCAGGTATTGTGTTAGCATCGCGTATGTTTTCTGGTCAACCAACAGCGGGAGAAGGTGCAGAATTAGATGCGATAGCGGCAGTTGTGTTAGGCGGCACGAGTATGACAGGAGGCTATGGGAAAATCGGCGGCACAGTTATCGGGGCACTTATTATTGGGGTGCTTAGCAATGGGCTAAATCTGATGGGAGTAAGCTCCTTTTGGCAATACATTGTAAAAGGTGTTGTAATTCTAGTTGCTGTCTATGCAGATGTTATTAAAAGAAGAAAAGCATAAATGGACATAGAATAGGGGGGAGGATTAGATGAAAGAGGGAATAACAATCGCTGGAACAATTGCTGTTGACGAAATAAAAAAAATTGAAAAATACCCTAATCAGTCAGAGCTGACGACAATAAAAAGCGTAATGCGATCCATAGGAGGAGCGGTATCTAACTGTGCTGTTTCTTTAGCAAGAATAGATGGAGAGTTGCCTATAGATACGTTAGCAATGATAGGAGAGGATGAGAGGGGCGACTATCTTAAAGAGCGACTATCTCACTATAAAAATATTGATAGTAGTCAAGTGAAAGTGTTAGGAGATACACCATTTACCGATGTTTATCAAGATGCAACTAGCAGAACATTTTTTACTTATAAAGGAAACGGTCTTTATTTCGATGAGTCAAAAATAGATTATCAACAGCTGCGCACCAAAATTTTTCATCTCGCTTATATTTTATTATTAGATGGGCTAGATAAGGAAGACAAAGAATATGGAACAAAGACGGCTAAGGTGTTAAGGAATGTACAAAAATTAGGAATCAAGACGTCTATTGATATTGTCAGTGAGAATAGTGATCGCTATCAAAAGCTTGTGCCACCGTGTCTTAAATTCACGAATTATTGCATTATAAATGAACTAGAAGCAGGTAATAGTGTTGGCATAGCATTAAGGAATGGGGATGGAAAGCTGATTGAACACAATATTAGAAAAGTGTTATATCGCTTAAAAAAATTAGGTGTCAAGGATTGGGTTGTTATCCATACACCAGAGGGAAGTTTTGGATTTGATGGAAAAGAGATTCATAGTATACCATCTTTACTTATTGATAATAGCTCAATCAAAGGCACTGTTGGAGCAGGAGATGCTTATGTATCCGGGGTACTGTATGGTGCTTTGAAGGCGTTTTCTTTATGGGAGGCAATGCAATTAGGTACTGCAGCAGCAGCTTCCTCGTTATTCGAGGCGGATGGAACATCAGGTGTAAAGGCATATGATGAATTAGTAAAGATGTATCAGGAATACCCGAAGAGAAATAAAGTGGAAATATAGGAGGAGGGCTACTATGTTAGTAACTTTAAAGGAACTTTTGATAGAAGCAGATAAGGGGAACTATGCAGTCGGGGCTTTTAATTGTCCAACATTAGAATCTGTTAGAGGAGTAGTAGAAGCGGCGGAGGAGCTAAGAGCGCCAATCATTCTTGCACACGCAGAGGTGCATAATGCTATCATTCCACTTGAAATAATGGGTCCTATCTTAGTAGAGTTTGCTCAAAAAGCATCCGTACCAGTTGCTGTTCATCTTGATCATGGAACTAATTTAGAAATGGTGAAACAGGCTATTGATATTGGCTTTACCTCTGTTATGATAGATGCCTCACATAAAGGCTATGAGGAAAATATTCAAATTGTGAAAGAGGTAGTGGAATATGCTCATAAACAAAATGTTTCAGTTGAAGCAGAGCTTGGTATGATGACTTCCTCTGGTCTTGGAGGAGAAGAAACATATAAGGAAAAATCACATGCATCAGAGAATGCAGCAAACTATTATACAGATCCTTCAATTGCAAAGGACTTTGTCGAGAAAACGAATATTGATGCATTAGCTGCCTCCTTTGGTACCGTCCATGGAATCTATGTGACAAAACCAAATTTAGATTTTGATCGATTAGAAAGGATTTATGAAAATATTCAAAAACCTGTTGTTATGCATGGAGGATCAGGTTTAAGTGAAGAAGAGTACAAAACAGTAATAAATAGGGGAGTAAGAAAAATTAATTACTACAGCTATGCAGCCAAAGCCGGTGCATACGCTGTAAAAGAATATTTAGAAAAAGAAGAGAACCCCTTCTATCACGATTTAACCGTAGTAGCAAAAGAAACTATCAAACAAGATATAAAGAAAGCAATAAGTATTTTCTCAAATAAATGAAGGAACGAGGGGGGGCGGTTATAGTCTGCTTCCCTTTTTGATTTTCAAAAGGGAAACGGTAGAACAAGTGCCCTGATTTTCTACTTGCATTTTTCCACAAAAGAGATTAATATATAAATCGTAATGATTACGATTTAAAAAACGGAATGAAAGAGTGATAAAATGAAAAAAATACCTGTTACAGTGTTAAGTGGCTATTTAGGTGCTGGGAAGACAACTTTGCTTAATCATATTTTACATAATAGAGATGGGTTGAAGGTTGCGGTAATTGTCAATGACATGAGTGAAGTAAATATTGATAGTGAACTAGTGCAAACAGTTGGGGGTTTTTCCCGTACAGAAGAAAAGCTAGTCGAAATGTCAAATGGCTGTATTTGCTGTACACTTAGAGAAGATTTACTTGTAGAAGTGGAAAGGCTTGCGATGGAAGGGGATATTGATTATATCTTAATCGAATCATCTGGAATTAGTGAACCAATCCCAGTCGCACAGACTTTTTCTTATATTGATGAAGAAATGGGAATTGATCTTACAAAGTTTTGTAAACTAGATACAATGGTAACGGTAGTCGATGCAAATCGGTTTTGGCATGATTATGAGTCTGGTGATTCACTCTTAGATAGAAAAGAAGCAGTTGGGGCAGGGGATGACAGAAATGTTGCTGATTTATTAATTGACCAAATTGAATTTTGCGATGTGCTTATTCTTAATAAATGTGATTTAGTTGCACCAAAGGATTTAGATAAATTAGAGAAAGTAATTAAAACTTTACAACCTGTTGCTAAAATTATTCGAACCGTTAATAGTGAAATTACACCGCAAGAAATCTTAGATACAAATCTATTTGATTTTGACCGGGCTAGTGAGTCAGCAGGATGGTTGCGTGAATTGAATATTGGTCCTAGTATGCATACACCGGAAACAGAGGAATATGGGATTAGCTCTTTTGTTTATGCTAGTAAAAGACCTTTTCATTCGGAACGCTTTAATGATTGGTGTCATTCGATGCCACTCTCGATTGTTCGTGCAAAAGGAATAGCATGGTGTGCCTCAAGGAATAATTTAGCCCTACTTTTATCACAAGCTGGGCCGTCTGTAAGTATTGAACCCATCTCTTATTGGGTTGCATCACTAACAGAAGCTAGACAGATGGAAATTCTTCGTGTTAATCCAAGATTGAAGGAAAGTTGGGATCCTAAATTTGGTGACAGGCATACAAAGCTAGTATTTATAGGAATGGATTTAAACGTGGAGCTGATAAAAAAAGAATTGGAAGATTGCTTATTAACAGATGAAGAGTTTTATGGAGATTGGCAACAGTTAAGCGATCCGTTTCATTGGCAAGTAGCAGCAAGATAGTTTTGTGAAAGCAAATAACTTGCAAATCGTAACCATTTCGTTTTATTATAAATATGCATCTGAAAGATGGGTTATTTTCACATGTTAAATCGTAATGATGTCGATTTATATAAAGGAGGATAAAGATTGTGGCCAAAAAATCCAAGGTAGTAAAAGAGAAAAAAAGAAGAGCAAAGGTGGAGAAATATGCTGCCGTTCGCAGAGAATTAATCGAAAAGGGGGATTATGAAGCATTAAGAAAGTTACCTAGAGATTCTTCCCCAACACGATTGAAAAATAGATGTGAAGTAACGGGAAGACCAAGAGGTTATTTAAGAAAATTTAAAATGTCTCGAATTGCCTTTAGAGAATACGCTCATAAGGGACAAATACCTGGTGTGAAAAAGTCAAGTTGGTGATACGTATATTCTATTAAATAGAGGAGGACTTTATTATGAAAAAAGGAATACATCCTACTTATCAGGAAGTTGTTTTCATGGATGTAAATAGTGGCTTTCAATTTTTATCTGGATCAACGAAAACTTCTAAGGAAGAAATTATCTGGAAGGATGGAAAAACCTACCCACTTATAAAAGTGGAAATTAGCTCTGATACCCATCCGTTTTACACTGGTCGTCAAAAATTCTCTGATCGTGGCGGTCGAGTGGAGCGGTTTTATGAGAAGTATAAAAATACAAGAAAGTAATCTTTTGATAAATGAATGAGATATTTCAACAAAATGTTTTAACTCCTCAACTTAAGTGAATAATTTCTAATAAACACTATTTCACAACAAGGAGGAGAAATATATGAACGACCAATTGGAAAGAATGAAGAATCAAAAAGGGTTTATTGCCGCATTAGACCAAAGTGGAGGCAGTACACCAAAAGCATTGTTGAATTACGGAGTACCTGAAAGTGCCTATACAAATGAAGCAGAAATGTTTGATAAGGTGCACCAAATGCGGACAAGAATTATTACATCTCCAGCTTTTGATTCTCAGTATATTCTTGGTGCCATTTTGTTCGAGCAAACGATGGATAGTAAGATAGAAGGCATGTATACAGCTGATTATTTAGCAGAGAAAAAAGGGATTGTTCCTTTTTTAAAAATTGATAAAGGGTTAGCTGAACCTTCAAATGGAGTTCAATTGATGAAGCCGATCACGGATTTAGATGAAATCCTCCAACGTGCAAAGGAGCGCCATATTTTTGGAACGAAAATGCGCTCAGTTATTAAGGAAGCAAATTCTGAAAGTATCAAAGCAGTAGTGGATCAGCAATTTGAAATCGGAAAACAAATAATGGAAGCAGGGCTAGTGCCAATTATTGAACCAGAAGTGGATATTACTAGTCCAGATAAAGAGCAATCAGAAGCGATATTGAAAGAGGAACTATTAACAAATCTAAATAGTCTAAAAGAAGATGAAAATGTCATGCTTAAGCTGTCCATCCCTACAGTTGCTAATACTTACAAAGAATTGACTACACATCCAAGAGTAGTGCGAGTAGTAGCACTTTCAGGTGGATACAGCAGAGAAGAAGCAAATCAAAAATTAAAGGAAAACGACAATATCATCGCAAGTTTTTCTCGAGCGCTAAGCGAAGAGTTAAACGTTAACCAATCAGAAGAGGAATTTAATGCTGCATTAAAAGAAGCTGTTACGTCTATTTTTGAGGCTTCTACTGAGAAGACAGGAAAGTAGTGGGTTTTGCTTTTAGTGATTTCGAATGAGTTAGGATATAAGGAGAATCTAAATTGTATTAAACTTGAAGGCACCAGATAAAGATAATCTAATCTGGTGCCTCTTCCTATTTGTACTTATTAAATGATAATTAAATTGCTATGCTATGGCGGAAAATGAAGTAGCAATAAGCTCATCTATTCTATTAGGCAAAACGTATACAAAGGAAAATAGCTTATTTTATATAGGAAAACGACATACATGAACCGATAGACTTGTCAGAAATATGTAAGCACACACTACTCACAGTCTTTAAATATATAAAGTGTAAATTCATTCTCTTAAAATATGATAATATTAAGAAAACTAAATTGACAAATAAAAATGTAAGCGTTATATTTCGTTTGTAAAAAAGTATTTAATAGGTAAGAAATAGCGAGATTAATAGGTTTTTCAAAAACGTTTTAATTAATGAAAATAAAGTGTTCTAGTAAATGTTTTTTAACATTCTATTCTCTTAATTGTTCTCATAAATTATGATGTTATCTATTTTTCAAGCTGAAAGGAAGGTGTGAAGGGAAAGGCAGAAAAGAGCAAGAGCTGAAAGGTGAAATAAAAAGGCTAAGAACCGAATAGTTTATATAAAGGAGAATGAGTCATGGATAAAAATATTCTAGGAAATAACGTTATTACACAAATAGGTATTTTAGTTCACGATATTGAAAAAACAAGCCAGGCTTATGCAGACTTTTTTGGAATAGATAAACCTGATTGGTCAATGACTGATACGGCTGCTATTGCACAAACAGAATATCGTAAACAACCAACACAAGCACGCGCGAAACTTGCCTTTTTTGATATGGGTTCCCTTCAGCTTGAATTAATTGAACCAGATCATAATCCAAGTACATGGCGCGAATATTTGGATGAACATGGGGAAGGTCCTCATCATATCGCTTTCGTTATTAATGGGATGAAGGGAAAGGTTGCTATGATGGAAAGAAATCAAATGCCTCTTCTTCAAAAAGGCGAATATACGGGTGGAAGATATGCATATATGGATACATTTAATGATTTAAAAATTATCCTAGAATTATTAGAAAATGATTGATAGCGCTTTAATATTTATACGGACAATAGTATGTAATTGAAAGCCATGGAGAGGATAGGGAATCATTATGATTATCATCCATTTTAGCTATAGTTGGTGATTATTATCACCGTAAGGAATTAGCACTACAATCTTTAGAAGAGTCATTATCTCCATATTTTTCAAACGGTGAAATGCAATTAGAGATTTGTCAGAGTGTAAACTTATTGGAGAAGCTTGCAAGAAAAAATGATGCAGGCATACTTTTTTCAGAAAACAGAGTGAATCCAACAGATGATAAAGTGAATACATGGATGACAGAAGAAATAACGAGTGGCATCATACAATATGTAGAAACAGGTGGAGACTGGCTGGCATGGCATTCTGAATTATAAGTATATGGAGATGGTTAGTGGCTAATTTAAATATCACCCAGTTAAGCATCAAGTGGTCCGCTATACCAGTACAACAGATAATGACATACTTTCTGCTGATGTAACTTTAGATTTAATAGATGGACATTATTTCGTTCATTGTGATAAAGAAAACACTATTTTTCCTCAGTCTACCTCAATAGATGGGATGGAAAGTCCATTGCTGGTTGGTATCATTCGTATGGAAATGGAAAAGTGTGCTGCCTAATACCGACCCATAATAAGGAAGGATTATTGGATCGAGAAAAAATATGTGATGTGGCCAACTATGTAATAGGTGATGGTGGATAAGAAGCTTATTGGAACACTTTTAAGCTTTTGGAAAAAAGAATGAAAGTAAGTAAAAAGGCTAGAATACTATTTTTTATATGGTCACATTAAACGAAATTGTTGAATTTGCCCAAATTATAGAATGTAAGGAGGAAACGTAATGTCAAAAAAATTGAAAGTAGGTATTATCGGTTGTGGGGGGATTGCAAGAGGAAAGCATCTTCCAAGTTTAGCTAAATTAGAAACGGTAGAAGTGATAGCTTTTTGCGATATTATTAGGGAAAGAGCGGAAGAAGTGGCTGATGAATATGGAGGGAAAGAGGCAAAAGTATACGAGGATTACTATGAATTACTAAAAGATTCATCCATAGATGTCGTCCATGTATGTACTCCGAATAATTATCACGCTGAAATTACAGTTGCTGCATTAGAAGCCGGGAAGCACGTAATGTGTGAAAAGCCGATGGCGATAAGTTCAGAGGAAGGTCTCAAAATGGTAGAGGCAGCCACAAGAACAGGCAAGAAACTAACCATTGGCTACCAAAATCGTTTCCGTTCAGATAGTCAATATTTACATAAACTATGCTCCAATGGAGAGCTTGGTGAAATATATTATGCGAAAGCACATGCGATTCGACGACGCGCCGTACCAACTTGGGGTGTGTTCTTAGATGTAGAAAAACAGGGTGGAGGTCCTCTAATAGATATTGGAACACATGCGTTAGATTTAACTTTATGGATGATGAACAATTATAAGCCACAAGTAGTGATGGGATCCACATTTTACAAGCTAGGCAAGAAGGAAAATGCAGCGAATGCTTGGGGAGCTTGGAATCCAGATGAGTTTAAAGTAGAGGATTCTGCATTTGGTTTTATAAAAATGGAGGATGGTTCTACCATCGTACTTGAATCAAGCTGGGCACTTAATAGCTTGGATGAGGATGAGGCGAAATGTACTCTTTCTGGGACAGAGGGTGGAGCTGATATGAAAGATGGTTTACGAATAAACGGTGAAAAGTATGGAAAGTTATATACGGAAAAAATAGCCTTAGAATCGGAGGGTGTTGCTTTTTTCAGTGGTACAGAAGAGAGTGCAGCAGATTTAGAGATAAGACTATGGATTGACGCGGTACTAAATGATACAGAGCCAGTTGTTAAGCCAGAAGAATCTTTGGTCGTTACAGAAATTTTAGAAGCAATTTATCAATCCGCTAAAACAGGTAAACCTGTATTCTTTAATAAATAGTGAAGTTATCTAATTTAAAGAAACATAAACACATGAAGACTTTCATTAATAGGCGTTTATGTTTCTTTAAAAAATATAGAGAGTTTTTTAGAATAAAATACTGCTGACAAAAAGGGAAGAGAGGAATTGAATTATGAGTAATCATTTCCAATTTAATAATTTTCAGGCAAAAGAACCTCTTACCTATGAAAATCCGATTCTTCAAATGGATATCCCGGATCCTGATATTATCAGAGTAGGCAATACATATTATATGTCTAGTACAACAATGCATATGAATCCTGGTGTGCCTATTATGAAATCCACTGATCTTTTACATTGGCAAATTGTTCATTATGTTTATGATATTTTAGCATCAAATGATGAACAATCATTAAGAAATGGAAAGAGTGAGTATGGAAAAGGGTCTTGGGCAAGTTCTCTTCGCTTTCATCAAGGAATTTATTATCTAGTTGTGGGGTCTTTGGCGACAGATGAAACATATATTTTTCAAACAAACGATATGGAAAGTGGAAAATGGAAACGTTCGGTTTTAAATAAATATTACCATGACATGTCTCTATTATTTGATGATGATAGCCGTGTTTATTTAGTTTATGGAAGTGGAGATATTCGAGCAACTGAATTAACAGAGGATGCAACAGCGATTAAAGAAGGCGGTTTGAATAAAGTCATCATTCCAAATGCCAGTATAGTAGCAGGTGTTAAGGAAGGGGGAGGATTGCTAGCTGAAGGAACACATATTCAAAAAGTAAATGGATACTATTATGTCTTTACCATTACTTGGCCTAAAAATGGATATCGCACTCAGCTAGTGCATCGAGCTTGTGCAATTGATGGGGATTACGAAGGTAGAATTGCATTGAATGATCCAATGGGAATTGCGCAGGGAGGGATTATTGATACTCTTAATGGTGATTGGTATGGATTTTTATTTTGTGATTATGGAGCTGCAGGAAGGATGCCTTGTTTAGTACCAGTAATATGGGAAGATGACTGGCCGGTATTTGGTGAGAATAATAGAGTTTCTAAACAGATTCCTATACCTTTTCCTGAACAAGAAAGTAAAAATTATATTGTTTCATCAGATGAATTCAATTATATGAGCGATTCTCTTGCTTTAGTATGGCAGTGGAACCATAATCCTGATAATACAAAATGGTCTTTAACTGCTCGTCCTGGCTATTTACGATTAATCGCTGGCAGCACTTGCAGTAATTTAGAGGAAGCGAAGAATACACTTACACAAAGAACCTTTGGACCAAAATGCACGGGAAGTATTGCGATGGATGTAAGGGGAATGAAAGATGGTGATATTGCAGGCTTTGCTGCTTTTCAAAAGGATTACGGATATGTAGGAGTATATGCAACAGCAGAATCTAAATCTATTGCAATGGTAAGCTCAAGCTCGGGAGCACCTGAGATAATAGCCTCTGTTCCATTGGAGCAAGATAAAATCTACTTTAGGATTGACTGTGATTTTAAAGAGAAGGCAGATAAGGCATATTTCTATTACAGTTTGAATGAAAAGGATTGGAATAGAATTGGTGATGAACTAGAGATGAAATATAAATTAGATCATTTTATGGGATATCGATATGCATTATTTAATTTTGCGTCAAAGGAAATAGGTGGATACGCTGATTTTGATTATTTTAGGATAAATGAAATGTAATGTAATTAAGTTAGATCCCTTCCCTAATAAGGCCTAACTATTTTAAAGAAATGGCTTTACTATGGAGTTTAATTAATAGTATATCAAAACGAAGGAGTACTCGATGACAAGAAATACTCTTTCGTTTTTTTTAGCCTTTTTTGCTTTAATTCCATAACGGTACATGCTATGTAGCTTTCGGAAGGACGCATTAGAACCGTCCTAGAATACTGAAAAAGTATAGTTTATCGAAATTCAATTAACGTCTAGAGGTTTGAAAGGAATAAATTTATTGGTTTGCAGAAGAGGCGTTCACTCCATGGAAAGCGAGCGGCCGACTCGGAAAACAATTTCCATATCTAATTTTAGAAAGAGGTTACTTTCAATCATTAATAGCTAGTAGTTTTTCAGATGCCTCGAACCGTCCCTCTATCTCCAATGTTTGTAGAAATATGTCACTTGGGTAAAGATGACTAAAATAGATTGCTATGTTCATGTGCAAAGTAATGAACTACTATTAGAGACTTACAAATAAAGGAGTGATTTGCTATGACATTAAGAATTGGGGTAATTGGTACAGGTGCAATTGGAAAGGAGCATATTAGAAGAATTACTAACAATCTCTCAGGTGGAAAGATAGTTGCAGTCACAGATATAGAGGAAGCATCCGCAAAATCTGCGATGGAACAGTTTGGATTAGATGCAGCTATTTATCCTGATGATAAAACCCTAATTGCAGAGGGAGATGTCGATGCAGTGTTGGTGACGAGCTGGGGACCGGAACATGAGGAAAGCGTGATTGCAGCAATAGAAGCAGGAAAATATGTTTTCTGCGAAAAGCCGCTTGCTACAACTATTGAAGGCTGTATGCGAATTGTTGAAGCTGAAATGAAACATGGGAAGCGATTAGTGCAAGTAGGGTTTATGCGCAGATATGATAGTGGATACTTACAATTGAAGGAAGCTATTGATAATAAATTCATAGGTGAGACGTTACTTTTACACTGTGCCCATAGAAATCCAGAGGTTGACACAACTTATTCGACAGACATGGCCATTACAGATACGTTGATTCATGAAATTGATGTTTTACATTGGTTAGTGAATGATGACTATAAATATGTACAAGTTATTTTTCCTAAAAAAACGCGTTACGCACATGAAGAATTAAGAGATCCTCAATTTGTTATTTTGGAAACTAAATCAGGGATTGTAATAAATGTAGAAATCTCTGTTAATTGCAAGTATGGCTATGATATTCAGTGTGAGGTTGTAGGGGAAGAAGGGATAGCTAAATTACCTGAAGTGCCTAGCATTACCTTTCGAAAAAATGGAGGAATTGGCTCCAATATTTTAATGGATTGGAAAGAGCGTTTTATGGATGCCTATGATACAGAATTGCAGGATTTTATAGATGCTATTAGAAAAACGGGTGAGCCAAATGGACCAACAGCATGGGATGGCTATATTGCTCAAGTCACTGCTGAAGCTTGTCTGAAAGCACAAAATTCAGGGAAGAAAGAAGATGTTTTTTTCCTTGAACAGCCTGGCTTTTACAAGAAAAATCTTAAACCAGCAAATATTTAACTATATGTTCTAAACAAAATGGAGGGAAAAGGATGAAACTAGGAATGAATCAAGGTACTACTCTAGAGAACTCAAGTCTGGAGATTGATCTTCAATTATTAGAGAAGTACGGCTATGATTATATTGAAATTCGTTCGATTGATAAATTGAAGGAATATTTACAATCACACTCTATCCAAGACTTAGTAGATTATTTTCAAACCCATCACTTAAAGCCATTATCACTCAATTCACTAGTTTATTTTAATAATCGTACGGAAGAAGAATACAAAGCGTTGTTGGAAGAATACAAAGAAATGCTAGAGTATGCGCAAATGTTAAATATCGATAGAATTGTGGTTGTTCCATTGGTCTCTGAAAAGAAAATAGAGAGAGGGGAAATTAAACAAAGCTGTGTAAAAGCATTAACCGAGTTATCCGATTTAGCCAATCCATATGGAGTAAAGCTAGCGCTTGAATTTATTGGCCATCCGCATGCAACCGTTAATACACTAAGCTTTGCTAATGAAATTGTAGCAGCCGTAAATCGTGAAAATGTTGGAATCGTATTTGATACCTTTCAGTTTTATGCAATGAATTCCACAATGGAAGATTTAAAAAATACGGATTTTTCCAAAGTATTCTTATTTCATATTAATGACGTAGAGGATTTTAACCCGGGAATTTTGTTAGATGAGGATCGTCTATATCCTGGTGATGGAGTGATTGATTTGCCTAGCATTCTTTCAATTATAAAAGAAAAAGGTTTTTCAGATCATGCTTCTATTGAATTGTTTAGACCAGAATATTATCAATTAACTGCAGAGGAAGTCGTGAAAACAGCTAAGAATAAAACACTTAAGGTGTTAAATCAGGTTTATTCAGTAGAGGAGATAAAGTGATACAAAAAAGGGGGACAACATTTATAAAGTGTGAAGACACTGTTTATAAATGTTGTCCCCCTTTTATTTTTTTAACTGCTTGATCATATTAAACCATTGAACGCCAGCATGATGGGAGTCGGCAATACCTTGATTTTGATAACCATTTTTCTCATAAAAAGTAATCAGCTCTTTGCGACAAGTTAGAGTGATGCTTAATCGCTCGCCTTTTGCTGCTATTTTTTCTAACTTTTTAAGCAAGATACTAGCGATGCCTTTTCTTTGGTAATTGGGATGGACTGCAATGCCTAAAATGCTTTGATGGCCCCCTTTTGGAGGATTTGGAACAGTTCTTTCGAATAAGTCATCGGTTATAAAGGCTTTCGAGATAACGGGTCCATTAACATACCCTATAACTACTCCGTTTTCTTCCATAATAATAAACGTATCAGGAATGGTTTCCATTCTATTTATAAAGGCTTCTTTTGTTGCTGCTTCTGCTGGAGTGAAAGCGATATTTTCTATTTCTAATAATGGTGGTAAATCCGATGGTTGGACATTTCGAATGAGCATTTTTATTTCTCCCTATACCGGTATTTTCTTCTATTTTAGTTTTTTAAGAGCTTATTTTTCAATAGCAATCAATTAAATTTATTAGAAAAGTTAAAAATAGTTTCCATTCTAAGAGATGGGTATTAATCTGAAAATATAGAATTCTTCTGATGGTGCATGTTAAGATTATATGAAAAGAAGAAGGATTTAAAATATAGTTTAGGAAAAGAAAGCGGTGAGTTAACTGATTCATGCATCGAAGCATAATCATAATGTATGTTTAGAACCATTTGGGGATTCTGCGATAATTGTTCGATTTGGGAATAGGATCGATTCAGACATCCATCAAAAAGTGCAGATGCTGGCAAATTATTTAGAGATGCATCCTTTTTCAGGTTTGATTGAATGTGTGCCTGCTTATACAAACGTGACAGTATATTATCAACCGTTTGTAATCTATGAATCTTTTAAACAAAAGTCTGATAATTTGTCCCCCTTTCAAATCGTGAAATCTCTACTTAAAGAGGTATTCGAACAACTTGAAGTAGGGAAATCGACAAATAATCGAGTCACTAAAATTCCTGTATGTTATGGTGGAGAATATGGTCCGGATTTAGAGGAAGTTGCAAAGCATAACCAGCTTTCGATAGAGCAAGTAATAGATATTCATTCTGGCGGAGAATATTGTGTTTATATGATTGGTTTTGCACCAGGATTTCCATTCTTAGGCGGGATGTCAGAAAAAATAGCTACACCAAGACGTTCAACTCCAAGGCAATTAATTCCCTCAGGATCTGTAGGAATTGCGGGAGTGCAAACAGGCGTTTATCCAATCGCCACACCTGGGGGATGGCAGCTCATTGGACAAACACCATTAGAGTTATTTTTACCAGAAAAAAATCCCCCTAGTTTGCTACAAGCTGGAGATATTGTGAAATTTGTTCCTATTTCTAAAAGAGAATTCCTTCAGCAGAAGGAGGAGAACATATGACAATTACTGTTGTTAGTTCTGGTATGCTTTCGAGTATCCAAGATTTAGGAAGGAATGGATTCCAGAAGCATGGTGTGATTGTTAGTGGGGCAATGGACACCTATTCGCTTAGAATTGCTAATTTAATTGTTGGGAATAAAGAGGGGGAAGCTGGCTTAGAAATTACTTTGTTAGGACCAACATTGACATTTGAAAAAGATGCCCTTATTGCTATTACTGGCGGGAATTTGTCACCAGAAATAGAGGGGAAGCAAGTTCCTTTATGGCGGCCAGTTTTAGTGAAAAAGGGAAGCGTTTTGAGATTTGGAAAAATAAAATCCGGGTGTCGTGCTTATCTTACTATTGCTGGTGGCTTTGCAATTCCTAAAGTGATGAATAGTAAAAGTACCTATTTACGTGCTGGGTTAGGTGGATATCATGGAAGGGCGCTGAAGGCTGGAGATAAAATAGAGACTAATTCTATCTCCGATTATTCTTTAAATCTATATAATAAACTCAAAAAGAAAGATACTGATCAACCCTTTATTACAACAAGGTGGTTTGTAGATTTCAACAAGTTTATTACATTGTCAAATGAACATACGATTCGATTTATCACAGGAAGCCATTTTTCTATGTGCTCTACTAATAGTCAGAAAAATTTCTATGCTGGGAAATTTACTGTTACTCCGCAGTCTGATCGGATGGGATATAGATTAAGTGGACCAGAGATAAAGCTAGATGAAAAGTTTGAGTTGCTTTCAGAAGCCGTAACAGTCGGAACCATCCAACTCCCGCCAGATGGACATCCAATCATCTTACTTGCGGATCGGCAAACAACAGGAGGATATCCGAAAATTGCGCAAGTAATATCAGTGGATTTATCTTTAGTAGCGCAGATGAAGATTGGGGAGGAAATTTATTTTCAGGAAATTTCATTAGAGGGAGCAGAAGCTTTGTTTATTGAGAGGGAACAATGGATGGGAGATTTGGGGAGGTTTTTGGAATTTAAAGTGATTAATTAACCTAATTAAGGTTTAATGATAAGATTGATTACTTTAGGGAACTTACTAGCACATATGATGAGGATAACAATAGAAATAATATAATAATTTTTATGATTTTTGAGGGGAATTAGTATTTTGATTTTTATTTTCAATAAAAATCTATAATATATTCAGTGCGAATAGTATGTTAACATGAAAATATTAATAGATTCGCACTAGAAAAACTGTCAATATAAGTAGATTGAAGTGAAAAAAATCCCTTTTAAATTAAAAACCAGAAATAATAGCGGTTTTATATTAATTTTAAGTGTAAAAAAACATTAATAGTATAAAAAATGTAGTCGCACTCTACTTGAGTGCGTGGATTGAAATACTATGTAAACGATAATCGTAATAATGATGCATTGTCGCACTCTACTTGAGTGCGTGGATTGAAATCTTTTTTCTTGACTTTATCTTTAATTCTTGGTATGTCGCACTCTACTTGAGTGCGTGGATTGAAATATTCCTAGTAAGATACCTTTAAGAATATACTGATGTCGCACTCTACTTGAGTGCGTGGATTGAAATAATTGTTACCCTCCTTTAAAATCCTCATTTTATGTCGCACTCTACTTGAGTGCGTGGATTGAAATGCATCAGTTTGTTCCACAAAGTAGCTTACATTGTGTCGCACTCTACTTGAGTGCGTGGATTGAAATTTCACGGAATGCTGCAGAAATTTGCCCTTTAATTGTCGCACTCTACTTGAGTGCGTGGATTGAAATAAGTGCCTTTACAGCTAACGAAATTAGATTGGAGGTCGCACTCTACTTGAGTGCGTGGATTGAAATTGAGAAGTGTAGAGGTTATTGGAGTTATGAAGAAGTCGCACTCTACTTGAGTGCGTGGATTGAAATAATGAGAGAGGAGTTAGCGTATCATGAAATACAAAGTCGCACTCTACTTGAGTGCGTGGATTGAAATATTCGGGCAAACACAATATCAAAAGCAAGAAGTTGTCGCACTCTACTTGAGTGCGTGGATTGAAATATCGATCCAGCATGTAAATCGTTGCGAGAAGAATGTCGCACTCTACTTGAGTGCGTGGATTGAAATCTTGTTAAACAACGGTCTAGCTGTACCTATCCAAAGTCGCACTCTACTTGAGTGCGTGGATTGAAATTTATCTAATTTTTGATATATAGCAATGAGTTGGGTCGCACTCTACTTGAGTGCGTGGATTGAAATTTTTTCCAACACACGTATTCGCACCAAAATATCAGTCGCACTCTACTTGAGTGCGTGGATTGAAATCCGCTAAGACATCGCCAATTAAATCAATTCGAGCGTCGCACTCTACTTGAGTGCGTGGATTGAAATATCCACGCTTCATCCAATTCTGAAAAAGGTTTACTGTCGCACTCTACTTGAGTGCGTGGATTGAAATAAGTACGTGGTGCCTTTTCCGAATTTGATAAAGCGTCGCACTCTACTTGAGTGCGTGGATTGAAATATCTTATTTATACAATCAGTACGATAATTTTCAGTCGCACTCTACTTGAGGCGTGGATTGAAATATAAAAAAATACAAGAATTAGATTTTAAAGAAAGTCGCACTCTACTTGAGTGCGTGGATTGAAATCATCAGCGTCCGCTTTATTTGCTCCTGTATTACGTCGCACTCTACTTGAGTACGTAGATTAAGATTTAAGTTGTATTGTAACTAAAATAATCAACAGGTATTACTGTTGATTATTGTTTGGGTTATTGTTTTTATATGATTAATTTTTGAAAGAGTCCATTCAGTGTTATGATTGGGCCCTTTTTTAATATACTCTTAAAATTCAATTGCAATATTAGAAGAAGAATAGGAAAATAAAGGATATATAGGTATTCGTTTTTTACTATGATCTAAGAGAAGGTGTTGTATTTGGAGTTTATTGCCCACATTAGAGAGAGAGACGGAGAAATCCAATCAGTGGAAGAACACTTACTAGCTGTAAAGCAAATAGCAGAGTCTATCGGTATGAAAATGGGTGTCCCCCATATTGCGGGTCTTGCCGGTATGCTACATGACTTAGGGAAATATACAAAGGAGTTTAGAAATTACATTTGGACAGCAGTAAATGATCCTAAAAATGCCCAAAGAAAGGGAAGTGTTGACCATTCAACTGCAGGAGGAAAATTACTTTATGAAATGTATCATAAAGACAAAAAAACAAGCATTTTTTCACTTCTAGCAGAAATAGTTGGAAACGCGATTATTTCTCATCATTCCTACTTAAAAGATTATATAGATTTAGAATTGAATTCAGAATTCTTAAAAAGAGTAAGGAAATCTGATTTATTGGAGTTTTCTTTATCAAAAGAACAGTTTTTTGAAAAGGTAATAAAACAGGCTGAATTTAAACAATATGTAAATCATGCAGCTCAAGAATTACAGGATTTTCTTAAAAAGGATAAAAATATATCGAATGAAGAAAAGTGTATGTTCTTAACAAAATATATATTTAGTGCGTTAGTTGATGGAGATAGAACAAATACAAGATTATTTGAAGAAAATAAAAACTATCAACCTGTGGAGAATCATAATGAACTCTTCCAAGAGTATTACAAAAAGGTTCTTGAAAAAATAGATAACTTTAAGAATAGTAACAACAATAATTCACCCATAAATATTTTAAGGAAAGAAATGTCGGAGCAGTGTGATCAATTTGGAGAAAGGCCGGATGGTATATACACATTATCTATACCAACCGGTGGAGGGAAAACGCTTGCCAGTCTTCGATATGCTTTAAAACATGCTATTTTGCATAATAAAAAACATATTATTTATATCGTTCCTTTTACAACTATTATCGAACAGAATGCTGAAGAAGTAAGAAAAATACTAAATGATAATGCAAATATTCTAGAGCATCACTCAAATCTAATTGAAGATAATTATGATGATGAAAATGAAGATGGAATAATGGGAGCAAATCAAAAATTAAAACTTGCTAAAGATAATTGGGATTCCCCCATTATTTTTACAACGATGGTACAGTTCTTAAATGTATTCTATGCGAATGGAACAAGAAATATAAGAAGAATGCACAATTTAGCTGAGTCAGTTATTATTTTTGACGAGGTTCAGAAGGTTCCAACGTCGTGTGTATCTCTGTTTAATCATGCATTAAATTTTTTAAAAAGTTATGGTCAAAGTAGTATAGTGCTCTGTACAGCAACACAACCTGCTCTTGATTTTGTAGAACATAAACTAGCAATAAATAAAGATGCAGAAATAATAAGTCAAATGGAAGAAGTGATTGAAGCATTTAAACGTGTGAATATTATTGATTTAGCAAGTGAACATTCATTTGATAATGTAAGATTAGCTAGTTTCATAGAAGAAAGATTAGTAGACATAACAAGCATGTTAGTTATTTTAAATACAAAAACAGTAGTGAAAAAGTTATATGAACTATTAAAAGTCAAAAGATTGGACATTCCCATTTATCATCTAAGTACTTCAATGTGCCCATTTCATAGAAAAGAAATACTAGAGGAAGTAAGAGAACTATTGGAACAAAAAAGAAAAGTAATCTGTATTAGTACTCAATTAATAGAAGCTGGTGTTGATGTTAGTTTTGAATGTGTAATTCGTTCTCTTGCGGGGTTAGATTCAATTGCCCAAGCTGCTGGTCGTTGTAACCGTCATGGAGAAATGGGAATAAAACAAGTTTATGTAGTTGATCATATCGAGGAAAATCTTGACAAATTACCAGAAATAAAGATAGGAAAAGTTGAGGCAAGAACGGTTTTTAAAGAAATTGATAAAAATCCAGAAAGTTTTGGTGGGAATATTTTATCTGAAAAAGCAATGAATCGTTACTTTCAAGGCTTTTATCAACAATTTGCTACAAAATTAAATTATTCTTTACCACAGTATAATACTAATTTAATAGATTTATTAATGGCTGGAAGAAACAAAAACGGACAATTAAAGGGATATAATGCGACTAGTAAAGAAAAATTTAGTCTGATGTTAAGTAATAGCTATGGAACTGCTGCAAAGCATTTTGAGGTGATTGATCAAGTAACAACCACTGTACTCGTTCCTCATAAAGAGGGGGAAGAGATTATAGCGGACTTAAACGGGAATCATTCAATTGAAGATTTAGGAGGATCGCTTCGAAGAGCGCAACAATTTTCTATTAACATTTTTAGTTATGAAAAGGAACAATTAATAAAGTCAGATGGATTAGTTTACTACTTTGAGGGGAAAATAACTGTTTTAAAAGAAGGATTTTATAATGAAGAATATGGATTGGATTTAAGTGGAGAAAGTGGATATAGTTTTCTTCAATTTTGAGGATAAGGGGCTTTTTGATTTTTATGCCCCTGCAATCCTTGTTCATATAATATATTTTTCAATCCACGTCTTTAAGACGACACTTACAGGGGTGAGTATAGCATATTTCTAGAAAAAAATAAATGTTCATAGAATGTTCATATAATATATTAAAAAAGATTTGAAATATTATTTTATTTTTCAGAAAAATATAGTAAAATGAAATTATTGGAAATAGAAAACTATTGGAAGGGGGGTGAATGAATTAAATGAGAAATTCAATAGAATTTGAACTAACTGCTAATTATGCATTATTTACCGATCCACTTACAAAAATCGGTGGAGAGAAAATGAGTTATAGTGTACCTACCTATAATTCTATTAAAGGAATTATAGAAAGCGTTTACTGGAAGCCTACTATACTTCATATCATAGATGAAATTCGAATTATGAACCCGATTCAAATGGAGTCTAAAGGTATTCGTCCTATTGAGTACGGTGGCGGAAATACTTTGGCGAATTACACATATTTAAAAAATGTTCGTTATCAGGTGAAAAGTCATTTTGTGTTTAATCCCCATCGACCAGATCTTGCATTTGATCGTAACGAGCATAAGCATCATAACATTCTTAAACGTTCCCTAAAAGCTGGAGGTCGTAGGGATATTTTTTTAGGAACAAGGGAATGCCAGGGATATGTAGAACCTTGTGAATTTGGAGCTGGCAAAGGATTTTATGATGACGTGGATGAAATGCATCTTGGGACAATGCTTCATGGATTGAATTACCCAGATGAAACAGGTTCAGATCAACTTGAAGCTCGATTATGGAATCCAGTTATGAGAAATGGAGTAATTCGATTTATTCGTCCAGATGAATGTACTAATATTCGTCAGATTCGCAAAATGGGTGTTAAACATTTTGATGAAACGAATGTAGAAGCAGTAGACTTACTTTGGTCTCAAATAGAAGAGGGGAGGTGATTTAAATGAGCTGGTTGTTAAAGCTATACGAAACGTATGAAGACAACCTAGGGATGGTAGGAAAAAAAGAAGTAAAGAGAAATGGGCAAGAATATACATTACTCCCAGTCTCTCATACTACTCAAACAGCACATATTGAAGTAATGATTACGGAAGACGGTAATTTTCATTCTGCAGTGTTATTAGATAAGTCCAATGGTAATACCTTGATTCCAAGTTCGGAAAATTCTGCTAGTAGAGCAGGCTCTATTATAGCCCCTTATCCTCTTCATGATAAATTATCATATGTAGCAGGTGATTTTGTAGCGTATGGAGGAAAAATAAAAAAAGAAGAACCATTTTCTTATTATATTGCACAATTAAAAGAATGGGCTGAATCAAAATATGCTACCAATACTGTAAAATCTATTTACCAATATTTAAATAAACGTTGTTTGATTAAAGATTTAGTGGAGGAAAGAATACTTTGGTTAGATCAGAATGGTCAGCTAATTAGCAAATTAGATAAAGCTACGGAAGAATATCTTGGTGAGAAACCTCCAATTTTTTCTACAGTGACAGGTGGACAAGAAAGTGCTTTTATAAGGTTTAGTGTTTATTCTCCTAGTGTAGTAATAACTAAACCATGGGATGATATAGAATTATATAATTCGTTTATTTCATTCTATCAAGATTTACTTGGCAAGGAAGAACTATGCTACGTTACAGGTAAAATGTTACCTAGTACTGAAAAGCACGCAAATAAGATTAGAAACGCTGGAGATAAAGCAAAATTAATTTCAGCAAATGATTCGAGTGGTTTTACCTATAAAGGTAGATTTTTAAAACCGACAGAAGCTGTAAATATAAGCTATGAGGTATCGCAAAAAGCCCATAATGCCCTTAAGTGGCTAATCAATAAGCAAGCGAAAATTATTGATCAAAGAGTTTTTCTTGTATGGGGAAGTGAAGTTCCAGATTTACTGGAAGATACATGGGCATTGATTACTGGAGAAAATACTCAAGAAGAGGAAGAAAGTAAAGTCGGATCCTATACATTTGAGCACAGTGCTAGAGAAGTTTCCAAAGCAATAAGCGGATATAAAAGCGATTTATCATTGAATGAAAATGTGCAAATTATGGTGCTTGATTCAGCGACAACTGGAAGAATGGCTGTGTTATATTACCGCAGTATTAATAAATCTACTTATTTAGATAATTTAAAAGAATGGCATTTAACTTGCACTTGGCAGCATCGCTATCGGAAAAATAACAATGGAGAAGTTATTTCATTCTTTGGTGCATCTTCTTTAAAAGACATTGCATTTGCTGCGTATGGATCGAAAGTGAATGAAAAAGTAGTAAAAGGCATGATGGAAAGAATGCTTCCATGTATTATTGACGGACGAATTATACCTGAGGATGTTATTCGAAGTGCCTTTTATCGTGCATCTAACCCTGTTTTGATGGAGCCTTGGGAATGGGAAAAAACACTTAGTATTTGCTGTTCGTTATTTAATAAAAAAGAGGAGGGATATTCAGTGGCACTAGACAAAACAAATACTAATCGTGATTATTTATTTGGTAGGCTTTTAGCTATCGCAGATGTTTTAGAAAGAAGAGCTTTAGAAGGCGATAATCGTGCAACGAATGCTCGCCGTTTTATGAGTTCTTTTGCACAGCATCCAGAAAGAACATGGCTAACCATTCAAAAGGCACTTCAACCGTACCAAGCGCGCTTGGGAGAAAAAGTATGGTTTTATAACAAATTAATTGATGAAGTGGGTTCTATGATAAATCCAGAAGATTTCAATAATAAGCCTCTTTCTGGAAAATACCTATTAGGGTTCTATAGTCAAAGACATGATATTCTTCAGAAAAAAGATAAGCAGTTAGTTACAGAGGAAATTTTAGAAGCGGAAGGGGAAATTTAAAAATGGCTAGTTTAGAGAATAAAATTGATTTTGCAGTAGTACTAACTGTTACAAAGGCAAATCCGAATGGAGATCCACTAAATGGCAATAGACCAAGGCAAAATTATGACGGATATGGAGAAATTTCCGATGTAGCAATTAAACGAAAAATGCGTAATCGTTTGATTGATATGGCTGAAGCTGTTTTCGTACAATCCAATGATAAAAAAGTTGATGATTTTGGTAGTCTAAGAGAAAGAGCGGATGCCAATGAAGAATTGAAACAAGCATTAAAAGCAAAAAATAATAAAAATGAATTATTTGCAGAAGCTGCATGCAGAACTTGGTTTGATGTCCGTAGCTTTGGACAAGTATTCGCTTTTAAAGGAGGAACAGACAAAGGTGTATCTGTAGGTGTAAGAGGACCGGTATCTATACACACTGCAACAAGTGTTAATCCAATTGACATAACAAGCATGCAAATAACAAAAAGTGTTAATTCGGAGCCAGGTACATCAAAAGGTTCAGATACTATGGGAATGAAACATCGAGTGGACTTTGGGGTATATGTGTTTTATGGTAGCATAAATACCCAATTAGCGGAAAAAACTGGCTTCACTCACGAAGATGCTGAAAAAATAAAAAATGTTTTAGTAACTTTATTTGAAAATGATTCATCTTCAGCTCGTCCGGAAGGCAGCATGGAAGTTTTAAAGGTATGCTGGTGGGAACATAATTCAAAACTTGGTCAGTATTCCTCTGCAAAAGTTCACCGTTTACTTAAAGTTATACCAAATGTTGATGAACCAAAAGAAGCTCATCATTATGATATTAACGTAGAAGAGTTAGAAGGATTGAAAGTAGAGATTATGGATGGATTATAATGAGGAAGACCAGTATTTAATGCTTTCAGGGATACAACATTTTCTTTTCTGCAGAAGGCAATGGGCACTTATACATATTGAACAGCAATGGGAAGAAAATGTAAAAACTGTAGAAGGGAATGCATTACATACGAAAGCAGATAAACCTTTTATCCGAGAAAAAAGAGGAGATAAATTGGTTGTCCGAGCAATGCATATAAAATCCAATGATTTAAAAATTACAGGAATATGCGATGTGGTAGAATTTGTTCGGAGTAATGAAGGAATAGAATTAACTAATGAAGAAGGAAAGTATTTGGCCTATCCAGTTGAATATAAAAGGGGAATGCCAAAAAAAGATGAGTCAGATATTATGCAATTAACCGCCCAAGCACTTTGTCTAGAAGAGATGCTTCTTTGTGAAGTAACAGAAGGTTTTATTTTTTATAATGAGATTAAGCATAGAGTAAGAGTTCCTATTACTGACGATAATAAAACGAAATTAAGAAAAATAGTCAGTGAAATGTATGATTATTACAAAAGATCCTATACTCCAAAAGTGAAAACTGGTTCTTTTTGTAAAAGTTGTTCTCTTCAGAATATCTGTTTACCGAATATTATGCAAAAGCGTTCGGTTAAGGGCTATTTGGAGGGGAGATTATTTGAATGAAGAGATTACTAAATACATTGTATATTACTCAACCAGATGTGTATTTGTCTTTGGATGGCGAAAATATAGTCTTACTTCGAGATCAGGAGAAATTAGGTAGAGTACCTTTGCATAATTTGGAATCAGTTATCACAGTTGGCTTTAAAGGAGCGAGCCCAGCACTTATGGCATATTGCTCTAAAAAGAATATTTCTATTGTATTTTTATCTTCTACTGGGCGATTTCTTGCTAGAGTTATAGGAGATAGTAATGGGAATGTAGTACTGAGAAAAAAACAGTATTTTGTATCAGCAGATGAAGTCGCTTCGGCTCGAATAGCAAGAAATTTCATTGCTGGTAAAATATATAATAGTAAGTGGATATTAGAAAGAATGACTAGAGATTATCCATTAAGAATTGATGTGCCTAAGTTTAAAGATATTTCTAAACAATTATCTTCTTTAATAAGGGAAGTTAGAGAATGTGATGATTTGGAAAGATTAAGAGGATTGGAGGGCAAAGCAGCAATAAGTTATAATAGACTTTTTGATCAAATGATTTTGCAGCAAAAAGAAGACTTTTTCTTTCATTCAAGATCACGAAGACCACCACTTGATAATGTGAACGCAATGCTATCTTTTGCGTATACCTTGCTGGCAAATGATACTGGAGCTGCTTTAGAAAGTGTTGGTTTGGATGCTTATGTCGGATTTTTACATAGAGATCGACCAGGAAGAATTTCACTTGCGTTAGATGTCATGGAAGAATTAAGGGGCGTATATGTTGATAAGTTTGTTTTATCATTGATAAATAAAAAGATTTTTAATAAGAAAGATTTTATTAAAAAAGAAAATGATTCAGTGTTAATGACGGATGAAGCAAGAAGAAAATTTTTAACTGCATGGCAAAATAAAAAACAAGAAAAAATCACACATCCATACTTAGGTGAAAAAATCCAATGGGGATTAGTACCCTACGCCCAAGCCTTATTGTTAGCTAGATATTTACGTGGTGATTTGGATGAATATCCTTCTTTTCTGTGGAAGTAGGTTTATAAATGCTTATTTTAATTACTTATGATGTAAGTACAACAGCAAATAGTGGTAGAAAGAGATTGAGGCAGGTAGCAAAAGTTTGTCAAAATTATGGACAAAGAGTTCAAAACTCGGTGTTTGAATGTATAGTTGATGCTACTCAGTTTGCTTCGCTTAAAATAGAATTGACAAGTATTATTGATCAGAATAGTGATAGTCTTCGATTTTATCGGTTGGGTAATAATTATAAAAATAAGGTAATCCATATTGGGGCGAAAGATTCGTTGGATATGGAGGGACCGTTAATATTGTAGTGCGAAGGTAAAGCGAACATGTATTTTCTAGAGGTTTCGCACCTTATTTTTGCCTGTTTTTTTATTTTCTATAAAAAAACCTTAAAGTTCCTAATCATTTTTAGGAAAATAGCGTTTTTTCGAGTGTAAATTAACACTATATGTTTAATAAACGCTGTCTCACTCTATATGAGTGAGTGGATTGAAATAAATGAATTAACAACTACAAAGGAAGAGTTAACTGTCTCACTCTATATGAGTGAGTGGATTGAAATTACCTTGTGTAGATGTAGCCGTTAGATGTGATAAGTCTCACTCTATATGAGTGAGTGGATTGAAATATACTACCCCTCCCCCCTACACCCCTAATGTGAAGTCTCACTCTATATGAGTGAGTGGATTGAAATCCTTCTTACACCACGATAGAGCCAATTCTAGAGCAGTCTCACTCTATATGAGTGAGTGGATTGAAATAAATGGAAGTTGATAGGTATCACATAGGAGTTAATGTCTCACTCTATATGAGTGAGTGGATTGAAATCATTTTCATTTTTGTAAATGTAACACTCAAATCCTGTCTCACTCTATATGAGTGAGTGGATTGAAATATTGACTGAAAGAATTGCACAGTTAGAAAATGAAGTCTCACTCTATATGAGTGAGTGGATTGAAATCTATCACAACTCAAGAGCGTGTATTTGAGGACTTAGTCTCACTCTATATGAGTGAGTGGATTGAAATTGATAAATACTGCATCACTAACAATCTTTTTCTTGTCTCACTCTATATGAGTGAGTGGATTGAAATTTATCTGTTGCCAACTCTGGATACTGTTCAAGCTGTCTCACTCTATATGAGTGAGTGGATTGAAATAAAATTTCGTACAATCAAAGAAAAAGGTAGTCTAGTCTCACTCTATATGAGTGAGTGGATTGAAATAGTGGATAATTCTAGGAGTTGCAATATACATAATTGTCTCACTCTATATGAGTGAGTGGATTGAAATAAGTAATGAGTATGTCGCTAAATCTAACCATCTACAAAGTCTCACTCTATATGAGTGAGTGGATTGAAATAATTTCAATACCAAATATATCTAAAACCTTTTTTGTCTCACTCTATATGAGTGAGTGGATTGAAATAACTACTCGCAAATTTTTAGCCGATATGCTGCGGGTCTCACTCTATATGAGTGAGTGGATTGAAATTATTCGGACTTGGCTTACGGATAAGACCGGTTTGGTCTCACTCTATATGAGTGAGTGGATTGAAATTATTCGGACTTGTGTAAACGAGCACAATATTTCAGATACTCTTTTCCACATTAATCCGGGAGGAAATCTGAAATAATGTGCTATTTTTTTCACTTTATTTCGGAATGTGCAAAATCTTGTTCAAATTATTCCGTCTTAAATTCAGGAAAAGAAAACCCCTAAAAAGGGGCATCAACTGGCATATAATCCTGTTTTTTTATTCGAATTTTGTACACCTCGTAAGTGTGGAGTACAAACCTTACTTCGTGTTCCAGAGTTACGAACCAATCAAAATCTTTCTCCAAGTATGCATGGAGATACCTGTTTTGGACCCGTATCTCAAATGCATAACCCTGGTCTATCCAGTGGGGCTGATGTCCTAACCGTACTCTCCATTCTTGAAGATGGTGGTCAAATACTAATATTCCACGCCTCATGATAAGCCATTATCCTCTATAGCTAACCTGACAATTTCCTCATCAATCAGTTCTTTCTTTAGTTGAGAGCCAAATAATAAACTGTTAATCGTTAATGTATTAATAACCCGTGGCCAACCTTGAGACCGTGATGCGATAGCTTCTACCGCGGTTTCTGTAAAGATGGTCATCTTCGCTCCTGCTAACTTCATATGATGATGAATATAATGGGAAACTTCCTCTCTGGATAATGGCTGAATCTCATATTTCATAATCATTCTCTGTGATAGTGGACGATGATGATTTAATGCTAATCGAGTCTTTAAATGTGGTAAGCCAGCTAAAACTAGGATAAATGGATTGGTTGAGTCCATATGAAAGTTAAATAATAGTGCTATATCCTGCAAAAAAGCATCTTTTGCCATATGCATTTCATCTAAAATGAAAACAGGTGTGATCTTACGTTCCCCTGCCATTCGCTCAATGCCTTGTTGAATTTGCCTAAAGAGATCGACTTTACGGAACTTCGGTTCCTCCCCTAAGCCATATACTAACCCACGGTAAAAATCCATTACACCACCAGTTGAAAGGGGAAAATAGACTACGTGATATAAAGAAGGGTTTAATGACTCCTTAAAAGACCGTAAGGTAAACGTTTTTCCTGCGCCAGGATCCCCAATAAGAAGACCCATTCCCTTCGATTTCTGTAAATAATTTAATGCGTTTAAAGCCCCTTGATAATCAGTGGAAGGAAACGCATCCGAAGGGCGTATATCTTTCGAAAATGGTGCTTGAGCTAAAGAGTAAAAGGATTTATACATGGTCTTGTTCCCCTTTCACTTCAGCTGTTTGAGATAATGAAAATGGCGAGCGAGCCCGTTTTACATGCGCATTATCCTTCATGGATACAGGAATTGCTTCAGCGACTTTCTTATCATCCTCAAAGATATAGACACCATTTTCGTCTAGTCTCACATCGATAGAATGACCGATAAAACGGAATGTACTTCGTAGAGCTCTTTATTTAACGTAATCGTCCCATCAGCCTTTACTTTCCGGTGTTCTCGTTTCAAGAAGATGGTCTCAAGAATAGACAAATCCTCCAAAAATGTTATATCCTTTAGTTGAGATTGAAACACTTCATGGGGCGTTTTACCCTCTAAAGAGGCATGAACTCTTCGGTGATAATCTTTCTCTAACCAGCTCCAGAATCGTTCATTTAACTCTTCTAGTGAATGAGCTGGATCGGCTTGTAATAACGGATAAAACCGTGTTTGAATCGTTTTAAACAACCTTTCTACCTTCCCTTTTGCACGGGGATCATACGGCTGCGTGTGAGCTAAAGTAATTCCGAGTTGGGCACAAGCATATTGAAGCGTTTCAGATCGATAGATCTTACCGTTGTCCGCATAAATGATGGTAGGTTTCCCTCTGCGAATTAAAGCCTCTTTCGTGACTACTCTTAATCCATCAAACTTCTCTGACGAGAAGAACTGTGCATACGGCACAAGACGAGAACAGTCATCAATATAGGCAATTAAAAATGTCTTTGTCTTTTTTCCATTAACGGGTACATAAGGTCCATGGGATAAATCAGCCTGCCACAACACATTCACCTTTTCGTGAGCGAACCGTTTTCTTTCTGGTATCGCCACCATTTGTTTTCCTACAAGGTTGTGTTTTTTTAATAATCGAATTATAGTAGAGTAAGATATTTGGTTTTTTTGTATCTCTCCACGCTCGATTAGTTGTTCGTAGAAAACACTAACCGGCATATGGGGAGATTTTTTTCGTATTTCAAGGACAAGATCTTGGTCATCAGGGGATAGTCTTCGAGAATTCCCTCGATCCAAGCGCTTCTTGGGCTTTAATGCTTCAAATCCATTTCTTCGATAATGAAGAAGCCACTCTTTCATTGTTTTCTCTGCAATTTTCCTTTCTCCATAATGGGGGACAGAATGAACCTTTCCCTCCATTCCATTTAAATATTCCTTCGAATCAACTTGCCCATTCAATAGGGGGGCTATTAGGCCATACCGAAATAGGGCCACTTGTTCACGCTCTTTTTCATTCATGGAATCTTCCTCCTTTTTCATAGAAGGACGACCGGTCATCCATGGTTATTATTCTACTTTTTTCGATATTTTCTGACTATGAAAAAGGTATGTGGGACAAAGAATATTTTTAAAGTCGCCTAAATATGATAGAATTAATTTGCCATAAAGTATTTTGATAAGTGACCCCGTGACCTTCGTAAGAAGGGTGATTCGCCAAAATCAAGGATCATTTTCATATATTTTGTGGCTTCGCTATTTATATCCTCCGACATGCCACTTATCTTCCCCAAGCTGATAAAGAAGCTATGAATCCAATTTATACATGTTAAGAAACGATTTAGATAAAACCTGACTAATTGGCGGCTGCCTTTTGCTTTTTTCCTTTGAAGAATTTTCTTCACTCGTTCTAAAACTGTATGAATAGTATGTTGAAAATACGGGATGAGAAAGTCCGGAAGAATAGAGATATTCACTTCACATTGTAAACATCTTAGGCGACAAATTGGGATCCGTACGGTTGTCTCATCAGTTATTCCATAACGCCAGTAATAGCCGTTACGATGAAGATTCCCATGGGAATGACATTTGCAGTTTGGGCATTGATCAAACAATGGAAATTCATTCTTTTTTCCTCTTTCCCCATACTCCACTAGGCTAATACCAAAATCATGAAATTTGATCATAAAAAAACTCCCCCTTCTAATATGCAAAAAATTTAGCACATTATTCCAGAGAAGTATATAAACAATTCTGAAGGAATTTGAAAATTCCAACGGTATTTGAGAGGATATAAAGTGACAGTTTACAGGACTTGGCTTACGGATAAGACCGGTTTGGTCTCACTCTATATGAGTGAGTGGATTGAAATTAAATTAAATGTGTCGTGATCAATCATATTTACATGTCTCACTCTATATGAGTGAGTGGATTGAAATATGTACCGACGGAAAAACTAAGCGGTCAAATACGAGGTCTCACTCTATATGAGTGAGTGGATTGAAATTTAAAGGATACTATGACGACTAGGGATGTTAATAGTCTCACTCTATATGAGTGAGTGGATTGAAATTGACAAGTAAGTCATTAAGCTAACAAGGGAAGTGTCGTCTCACTCTATATGAGTGAGTGGATTGAAATAATGGTATAAGCAATAGTATGATTCATGATATGGTCTCACTCTATATGAGTGAGTGGATTGAAATTGATGTAACAGGCGGTCAAATGATCTTATCGTTGTCTCACTCTATATGAGTGAGTGGATTGAAATATAGGTCAGATTACAATGTTTTTTCTAATGTAGTCTCACTCTATATGAGTGAGTGGATTGAAATCTTATAGTTTAAAAGCTGTTACACCTTGTTATATTGTCTCACTCTATATGAGTGAGTGGATTGAAATCACAATACTGAGCGCACTGTGTCAGGAAAAGCAACAGTCTCACTCTATATGAGTGAGTGGATTGAAATCAGCTTCTCGAGCGTATCGCATGCTTACATCATGAGGTCTCACTCTATATGAGTGAGTGGATTGAAATAAATAGGCGCTAATATATCGAACTTAACAAATAATGTCTCACTCTATATGAGTGAGTGGATTGAAATAAAAACAAAAGGAGAATCGGGCAGCAACCACAAAGTCTCACTCTATATGAGTGAGTGGATTGAAATAAAATAGCCTCATCCATCATGTCTTGACTATATCCAAGTCTCACTCTATATGAGTGAGTGGATTGAAATAGCTGCTTGGAGTTTCTTTTTTAGGCTCATGTTAATGTCTCACTCTATATGAGTGAGTGGATTGAAATACAAATATATCTATCACTAGGACTGGTGGGAAAGTCTCACTCTATATGAGTGAGTGGATTGAAATGATCTATATCTCTTAGTAGCACACACTCGAAAATGTCTCACTCTATATGAGTGAGTGGATTGAAATTTTTATCTTAAATGGTCAGGAATAAATCTCTTGTCAGTCTCACTCTATATGAGTGAGTGGATTGAAATCATTGCAAAATACGGAGTTGGATGCTGCTAAGTGTCTCACTCTATATGAGTGAGTGGATTGAAATCGTTGTATGGTCATCAACGCATACGTTGACATCTTGTCTCACTCTATATGAGTGAGTGGATTGAAATTTCCCCTTCTTGCGCTACTTTTACCTCACGACCAGTCTCACTCTATATGAGTGAGTGGATTGAAATTACATGGTCCTTTGCCATAAAAATTGAACCAAGTCGTCTCACTCTATATGAGTGAGTGGATTGAAATTCCATTTTTTTTAATATTAAATACGAACAAGGTCTCACTCTATATGAGTGAGTGGATTGAAATGTCAAAACATGTTCATAGCCAACTTGACCATTCTCAGTCTCACTCTATATGAGTGAGTGGATTGAAATTTTTACTTGTTCAAATGCTACAGAATGTTTATATGTCTCACTCTATATGAGTGAGTGGATTGAAATTTATAATCGTATTTTCTAGGTCTGGGCATATCTACGTCTCACTCTATATGAGTGAGTGGATTGAAATTTCAGGCACATCATAATGAACAGTAGTAGTAGGAAGTCTCACTCTATATGAGTGAGTGGATTGAAATTAACTTAACGACCATCTTCCAAAACGTGATTTTTGCATTGTCTCACTCTATATGAGTGAGTGGATTGAAATTAACTGTTGCTGATTTAATAGTGGATATTGGAAAGTCTCACTCTATATGAGTGAGTGGATTGAAATATCTGTGATACCAACCAAATAATCAGAACTAACGTCTCACTCTATATGAGTGAGTGGATTGAAATATTGATGAAAACTGTTCGCTTCATCCAGAAGTAAGTCTCACTCTATATGAGTGAGTGGATTGAAATCTATAATGATGATGGGACTTCCGTTGTTTCTACTTGTCTCACTCTATATGAGTGAGTGGATTGAAATACAAACTAGGAAAGTTAAAAAGCATCGAGGAAATGTCTCACTCTATATGAGTGAGTGGATTGAAATAAATGAAAATTAAGCCCCTCTCTAAGTGAGAAGGGTCTCACTCTATATGAGTGAGTGGATTGAAATTTACAGAAATGCGCTAAAATTAGCAGGAATTGAAGTCTCACTCTATATGAGTGAGTGGATTGAAATGATTTTTCTTGCATTTATGCGATTAGAAAATGGTTGTCTCACTCTATATGAGTGAGTGGATTGAAATCAATTGAGACTTTAGCTTTGCATTTCGTTGGGAGTCTCACTCTATATGAGTGAGTGGATTGAAATGATTACTTCTTTTGTTTTATCATAAACCCTAAAAAACGTCTCACTCTATATGAGTGAGTGGATTGAAATATCTATATGAATATTCCAATAACCGTTCAAAACCGTCTCACTCTATATGAGTGAGTGGATTGAAATTCCATCAGCATAAGACTCATCTAATTCGTTTATCGTCTCACTCTATATGAGTGAGTGGATTGAAATTCCATCAGCATAAGACTCATCTAATTCGTTTATCGTCTCACTCTATATGAGTGAGTGGATTGAAATTAGTCACGAGGGTGAATATATGCATTTCGTTCTTGTCTCACTCTATATGAGTGAGTGGATTGAAATAATATGTGATTAATGAAATTAAAAACAATCCTACGTCTCACTCTATATGAGTGAGTGGATTGAAATAGTAATACCAAGTTCTTTTGCTGCTTCCATCTGCGTCTCACTCTATATGAGTGAGTGGATTGAAATAAGATATTGCAGAAGGTTTAGGTGTAGAGAAACGTCTCACTCTATATGAGTGAGTGGATTGAAATTTCACGAACATGGAATACAGCACCGTTTAATAAGGTCTCACTCTATATGAGTGAGTGGATTGAAATTTTTTAACATTTAAAATCAATCGCTTTGATACAGTCTCACTCTATATGAGTGAGTGGATTGAAATTTCTAATGGAATATGCTTTTTAATCGGCTGACGTCTCACTCTATATGAGTGAGTGGATTGAAATATCAATGCCATCATAGTAGTCATTTTTGCTAATGTCTCACTCTATATGAGTGAGTGGATTGAAATTTAGAAATGAGTTTACACCAATTCGGACATGTCGGTCTCACTCTATATGAGTGAGTGGATTGAAATTACGTAACGTTGGAATGTTTGTTGGCGTAACGGGTGTCTCACTCTATATGAGTGAGTGGATTGAAATAAAAAACAGACGAATTTACAACTTTAGATGTAGTCTCACTCTATATGAGTGAGTGGATTGAAATTACATAGGTTTTCACCCCCTTAAAGGTAATAAAAAAGTCTCACTCTATATGAGTGAGTGGATTGAAATAAGACTTGAATGTAGTGAAGAATTTCGACTCAGGTCTCATATAAATGCTAACTTAAGAGTGTACAGAAATGATTGTTTAAGGATGTACAGTTTTGATGGTTAACTGCATAATATTCTTGAGGTGGAATATTATGCATATGCAAATTAATGTAAATTCAAGTATTGAAATTAATAGTCTTGCAGATTTGCCAAAATTTAAATTATTGATGGAGAGTCTAAAAATGAAAATCAATAAGAGTCAATTAGCTCGTGATATGGGTGTGGATCGGAGGACAGTTGAAAAATATCTACAAGGTTATGAGCCGAAAAGCAGCCGGAACCGAAGATTGAAAATTGATAAATACTATGAAGTCATAGCGTTGCTTCTTTCAGAAGAATCTAATCAGAAATTCTATTATAAACGAGTACTATGGCAATACTTGAAAGATAATCACGGCCTAGATTGTGGGCAATCATCGTTTAGAAGATACCTATCAAGTAAACCAGAGTTTCAACGATACTTTGAAACAGAGAAACGTAAAAAATTAACCAGTGAGGTTATTCGTTTTGAAACGCCACCAGCTGAACAAGCACAGTTGGATTGGAAAGAAAATATCCAATACATCACCAATAATGGAGAAATCCTTTATGTGAACGTATGTGTACTCTTACTTGCCCATTCAAGATTTCGAACATTCAACCTATCAATCTCCAAGTCTCAGAGTATATTATTGTCTTTCCTTACGGAAAGTTTTGAGGTGTTTGGAGGAGTTCCAAAAACGATTTTGACGGACAATATGAAAACGGTTATGGACGAGCCTCGAACAGAATATCAAAAGGGAAAAGTAAATGAGCGATTTTTTCAGTTTTCAAAAGATATGGGGTTTGAAGTAAGAGCCTGTATAGCTGGGAGACCGCGGACCAAAGCAAAGGTAGAAGCTCCGATGAAATTACTCGATGAGATTCACGCTTATCAAGGAAAATTTGATTATGAGGAACTGCATAAGTTTGTTCAAACACTCTGTAATCGTATCAACAATAGTTACCATCAAGGAACAGGGAAAATCCCAATACTGGCACTAAAAAAAGAAAGAAATCTCTTATCTCCATTACCACATGAACGAATAAGAGATTCCTATAAAATTGATCGTATACTTGTGAAAGTAAATCCATCCAATATGATTACCTTCAAATCCAACCAGTATTCAGTACCACCTGGATACATCGGGAAAACGCTTAGTTTACAAATATACGATAACCATATCTTTGTCTATTATAACACGGATTTAATTGTCGAACATCCAATTCGCCCGTTGAAAATCAACTACAAGCCGGAGCATTACGTTGATACTCTAGCAAGAGGGCTACCAGATTCTACAAATATAGAAGAGCTGGCAAGGAAAAATTTAGAGGCAATTAATGAGGTGTATAAAAATGAATAGCAGTTATAACAAACTCGTACAGAATTTAGAGTATTTAAAGTTAAAACAGATGTTAGTTCATCTAGATGAAACCATTGATTTTATGACCAATAATCAACTGTCATTTACCGACACATTAGTCAAACTGACAGATTACGAGATCGACATGAAAGAAGTAAATATGGTGAGATCTATGGTTAAGGTAGGGGCCTTCCCTCATTTGAAGGAAATAAAAGACTTTGACTTTGATTTTCAACCATCGATTAATAAACAAAAAATATTGGATTATACAACGTTACGGTTTATTGAGCAAAAAGAAAACATCGTATTCTTAGGAACCAGTGGCGTAGGTAAAACTCATTTAGCAACCGCAATTGGAATCGCAGCTGCCAAAAAAAGAACGAGTACTTACTTCATCAAGTGTAATGATTTGATCCTCAATCTCAAAAAAGCAAAACTTGAAAATCGATTGGAAACCAGGCTTAAACATTATGCGAAATATAAACTCCTTATTATCGATGAAATTGGCTATTTACCCATTGACGCAGAGGATGCCAAGCTGTTTTTTCAGCTCATCGATATGAGATATGAACAGAAAAGCACGATTTTAACGACAAACGCTAGCTTTAAATCATGGGGTGATATATTTCAAGATACTAAAATAGCGAATGCCATTTTAGACCGAGTTCTACATCATGCCACAGTGGTCAATATTATTGGGGATTCCTATCGCCTAAAAGACCATTTTAATAAAGATAATTCTAAACAAGGAGAGCACTAAGATGAATACGACAGCAGCCATAAAATTCTTTCGTTCATATGGGGTAAAATGTGAAGTTAAATTGGTTGAGGAGTGGCTTAATAGCTCCTCTTCCAATCAAAAAGGTTTAAATGAAAATTTTTGTGAAGAAGATCTTTATGATTTTAATGAATGGTGTAGATGGAAAGGTACTGGGTATGAAGAAGGCATAGATGATAAAACGAGAATCGAAAGATTTATCAAGGAAATAAATGAGCTTAAAAGTGAAATAGATCGTTTAAATACAGAAAAAGCATTATTAGAAGAACAGCTAGGAATAGGAATTTTTTAATATAATAGTCCCCCAGCCGTAGTTAGGTTGGGGGAGAATATAAGTCCACTGAATCAAAAATGTACATTCTAAAATGAGCGAAAATGTACATTTGATAGTTGACATTTATAGATTGAAATGTCCGTTCCGCTTTGTAAGAAAACAGCTTCTAGTGTAGTCTCACTCTATATGAGTGAGTGGATTGAAATCAACAGAGTATATCGAATACTATCCACCAGGATTGTCTCACTCTATATGAGTGAGTGGATTGAAATTAGTGACCCGTTTACTCCTTATCCTGAAGACGGTCAAGTCTCACTCTATATGAGTGAGTGGATTGAAATAATGGTTTATATACTTCATCATTAATTACATGCGTCTCACTCTATATGAGTGAGTGGATTGAAATTGTATACCAAAAGGTCCAGTTAAAAACATTAATGTCTCACTCTATATGAGTGAGTGGATTGAAATGCCAACGCCACCGTTCTGCACTGCTTGTTGAGAAGGTCTCACTCTATATGAGTGAGTGGATTGAAATAACTTGTTCATGAGAATGATGATTTTAAAATGCACCGTCTCACTCTATATGAGTGAGTGGATTGAAATAAAAGAGGAATTTGCAGACTGTATTCGTTTTATGTCTCACTCTATATGAGTGAGTGGATTGAAATAATAAAGGTGGAGACAACGCGCAAAAAGCTTTCGTGCGTCTCACTCTATATGAGTGAGTGGATTGAAATTTTCATGTTGGTTTACTCTCCATGCAAGGCTGCTGTCTCACTCTATATGAGTGAGTGGATTGAAATAGAAATAATGGTTCCTGAACTAGTTCTACAATCAGTCTCACTCTATATGAGTGAGTGGATTGAAATTAAGTGGTTTAGTCGTAAGTTTTGGGGCATTGATGTCTCACTCTATATGAGTGAGTGGATTGAAATTATAGGGGCACTATATTGAAGCTGTTGCTTACTTGTCTTACTCTATATGAGTGAGTGGATTGAAATACAAATGAGCTAGCTATTTACTTTGTTGCTTTTGTCTCACTTTATACGATGAGTTTGATTGAAATTTTGATGAAGCTGCACGAATGCCAGAATCATTTGTTGTTTAACTCTATTAGAGTAAGTCGCAAGACCTATAATTCTTTCGGGGTCTCTATGTTAAACTATTTTGTAACATCTTGTTATGTTCAAACTATAGAACATAACGTTAAAAAGAAAATGGACGGAATCTATAAGGGTTCGTCTTTTCCAATTAAAACTATTAAAAAATCTCGTGTGAAATATTGGGTAATTATTGAATTAATAAAATATAAAGAGATTTATTTTTTATGCTCACCAGGATTATGCTATTTATGAATATTACTACCAAATAACAAACCGTAACATTCCTACCTAAATTCCCCTCCTAAGGAAATCCCTAGCTAACTAACTCAATTGGTTAACAATTCCATCAAAAATCTCATTCCTTATCTAGCAAAGCTTTCACCTAGCAATCTCTCTATTACCACTTTTTGGACGATGAATAGAAATATTACATCTGATAGCTTAGTAGTAGACACAGAAACAACTACTAGGAGGTAATAGAATTTGAAGACACTAAAGAAGCTAATAGTAGCCGCTGGAATTGTGTTATCTTTTTCAGCTTTTACATTAATAGAAGAAGCAGAGGCAGCAACGAATCGGACGATTCAATCTGGAGACACTTATTGGAAAGTAGCTACAGGATTTGGGATTCCTGTCAGTGATTTAATGAAGGCTAATAATAATAAACCGTTAATTATAGGTCAAAATATGATTCTACCAAATGCAACAGTCTCACCGGCTGATAAAGATTTAATGGCACGATTGGTACGTGCGGAGGCAGTTGGAGAACCTTATGCTGGGAAGGTTGCAGTGGCAGTTGTTGTTCTGAATCGTGTGAAAAGCAACGAATTTCCAAATACAATTCGTAATGTCATTTATGAAAAATCAAATGGCTATTATGCATTTACTCCAGTTCAAAATGGGGAGATAAATAAAGCTGCTGATGCAGAGTCAAAAAGAGCGGTGAATGAAGCCATTGCTTTAGGCAGCCAAGGAAATGGTTCTCTTTATTTCTTTAATCCAAAAACAGCCAAAAGTGACTGGATTTTAACACGAGAAGTAACGGTTACAATTGGAAATCATCGTTTTGCTAGATAAATAGTAATAGAAGCGCCAGTCTTAATAGATTGGTGCTTTTTTTGGACTATTTTTGTTAAAATGGAATGTAGAACATTTAAACAGAAGGGATAAACCATATTGAAATGGAGTTATGTAAATCGTTGGATCTTTGATAAACCACTAAAAAATAGAACCTCCTTAAACATATACGAAGTCGATAAATGTCTTGGCTTTGGTGCATATGGGATGATTTACTTGTGCACAGATAAACGCTCAGGAAAGAAATATGTAGTGAAACAATTGCGGCCAAGCAAAGGGAAAAAACAGCGCGAGTGTGAACGTTTTAAGGATGAAGCAGCGTTATTGAGAAAAATAGAGCACCCCGCGGTCCCAGCTCTAATCGAGGAATTTAAAATAGGAACTCTACATTATTATGTGATGGAATATGTAGAGGGAGATAATATAGAAGATTTATTATTTTTTCAAAATCAAAAGTTCACAGAAATAGAAGCGCTAGACCTGATGACTCAACTTCTCTCTATTATTAACTATCTTCATCAACACAAAATCTTTCATTTAGATATTAGACCACCAAATGTTCTTGTTAGAGAAGGTATAGTGTATTTAATTGACTTTGGTCTTGCTAAGCAAGTGGAAGATGAGGAGAAAGAAATGAGTAATTATCGTCAAGATGATTACTATGATTTGGGACAGATACTTTTGTTTTTATTGTATTCAGAGTTTAAAGGGAAGAAAAGCAAAAAAAGGACATGGCTTGAGGAATTAACGTTGCATCCTGCAACAGTAAAGCTTCTTAAAAAATTGTTAGCTATTTCCGAACCTTATACGAATGGGGATAAAATTGAAAATGATTTAAAAAGTGTGAGGGAAGCTTTAAAAAAATGTATAAACTAAAAAATCTTGTACATCTGAGTACAAGATTTTTTAGTATTAACTACTACTATGCTTCCGGCGCTTATAATAATGGCTCCCACCGTATGGATTGCGTTTTCTATAATCAGAGCTGCTGTAGCTTTTGTGTTTGTGATAACCTCTTCGGTCACTACTGCTATATCTTTTATGACGACGGCTTTTACTGTAGCTGCCCGAAAATTGCTGTATTTTCCTCATGATTTTTCTAAACAAAGTATCACCTCTTCTGATATACGGATTTAGATATTATTTTATCAAACAACGCATCGATATAACGAAAATTTACAAAAAAAATACATGATTGTAATAAAAAAAGATTGAATCATAATAAAATAGTGCTTACAAAAAATATGTGCTTAATCGCACTAAGTATATCGGATTTGTTATATAAATATTGCGTTCTAGTAATAAATATAATAATATTATTAATATTCTAAACAATTCGTTTTATTTGCGATGGTAGCTTCTTTTAGACTATATCGGAAAAGGGGTAATTGGGATCAAATCAATACAGAATTAGAACAAGGACTTGATCAATATTGGACAGATGCGAAATCTCTAGATGATGTACTGGCAGAATTAGAAGAGAGTGTTTCTCCATTATTGGAAGGTAGATATCCAAGTGAATAAATAATAGATGTAAAAAAGGATTTTTGCAAAATTCACAGAAGATATAATCTATGAGTAAAGCAATTTAAGAAAATAGTAAAAGAATAATAGGAGAGGGGTTTAAATGTGAAGAAAGTGGAAGAAATCGCAACGAATAAAGTGAAAATTAATGATCGATTTTGGGGGCGATATTTAGAGGTTGTACGGAATCATGTCATCCCTTACCAATGGGATGCACTGAATGATCGATTACCAGATACTTCCCCAAGCCATGCCATTGAGAATTTTCGAATTGCAGCAGGGGAATCTTCTGGCGAATATTATGGAATGGTGTTTCAAGACAGTGATATTGCTAAATGGCTGGAAGCTGTTGCATATAGTTTAGAAAATGAGCCAAATGAGGAACTAGAGAAAACGGCAGATGAAGTAATCGCTTTATTAGGCAGAGCGCAAGACGAAAATGGATACTTAAATACTTATTATACGGTTAAAGAGCCTAATAACAGATGGACGAATATTCGTGATAATCATGAATTATATTGTGCTGGACATTTAATAGAAGCAGCAGTAGCATACTTTCAAGCTACAGGTAAGAGGCAATTCCTTGATATTATGTGTAAATATGCGGATCATATTGATAGCGTTTTCGGTCCGGAAGAAGATAAGTTAAAGGGATATCCAGGACACCAAGAAATTGAGTTAGCATTAGTTAAACTATATGATGTAACAGGGCAGGAAAAATATCTGAATTTAAGTAAATATTTTATTGATGAACGGGGAAAACAGCCTCACTATTTTGATATAGAGAAAGAGAAACGAAAAGAAACAAAACCGTTTTGGTTTAACGACGATTATGCTTATCATCAGGCACATAAGCCAGTAAGAGAACAAAAAGAAGCAGTTGGCCATGCAGTTAGAGCTACTTATATGTATACAGCAATGACCGACCTTGCATTGAAAACGAAAGATGAATCCCTGAAAAAAGCATGTGAAGAACTTTGGAATAATGTCACGCAAAAGCAAATGTATGTGACTGCAGGCATTGGTTCCATGGAGTTTGGTGAATCTTTCTCCTTCAACTATGATTTGCCAAATGATTTGTCCTATACAGAGACATGTGCTTCTATTGCTTTAGTTTTCTGGGCTAACCGTATGTTACAGTTGGAAGTAAATAATAAGTATGCTGATGTAATGGAACTGGCTCTTTATAATGGTACCATTAGCGGAATGGATTTAGACGGTAAGAAATTCTTTTATGTCAATCCATTAGAAGTTTTACCAGAAGCTAGTGATAAAAGAAAGGATAAAAAGCATGTGAAATCTGTTCGCCAAAAGTGGTTTGGCTGTGCATGCTGCCCTCCGAATTTAGCAAGGTTAATTGCATCTATTGGCCATTACATTTATTCACAAAAGGAAAAAGAACTATTTGTCCATTTATATATGGGAAGTGAGACAACTATTCAAATCGCAAATAACCAAGTTAAGCTTGTTCAACAAACGAACTATCCGTGGGATGGAAATGTATCAATGATTGTTTCTCCAGAAAAGGAGGAAACCTTTACTATGGCACTGCGCATTCCTGGTTGGGCAAAAGGAACAGTGGTGAAGCTAAATGGGGAGATAGTAGATCATTTTCCACTAATGAAGAATGGTTATGTATATATTGATCGTAGATGGAAAGAAAATGACCATATTGAATTATCTCTCCCAATGGTAGCAGAACGTATCCAATCGAATCCACAGGTACGCCATAATGTTGGGAAAGTTGCTATTCAACGTGGACCAGTGGTTTATTGTCTAGAGCAAGTAGATAATGGAGAAAATTTACATGGAATTATCTTACCAAGAGATGCAGAGTTAAAAGCAGAATATGATCCAGAATTGCTTGAAGGGGTTGTTAGCATTACCACTGGGGAAGCGGAACGACTAGATCAAAGCAATTGGAATAGCGAGCTGTATCGTCCAGTTGAGGACAGTACTACGAAAGTACAATTGAAAGCGATTCCGTATTATGCTTGGTGTAATCGCGAACCAGGTGAAATGATCGTTTGGGTGAATGAGAAAAGATAGCAGAGGGACATCTTTTAAATAATATCATCAGATGTTTATTAGTTACTGATTTTAATAGGATGGGAGAAGAGAGGTAGGGGTTCATTCCCTTCCTCTCTTTTTGTAGTATAGATTATATGCATATTTTTATACGAGATGGTCCTTATTGAATACATCATAAATAATTTCCTATGATAAGAATCAATGACACAAAATATGGTATGGTAATATGGGAAAGTATGCTAGGAGGAAAGAGGGGGATTATTCGTGAAAAAAAATATATGGATTGGATTTATTATTGGTGTTGCTACTGTGTTAATCATCGGAGCAGGAATTGTATTAATTGGTAATTATTCTTTCCAAAAGGCAACTGAGGCAAAGTCTGAGACAATTGTTAAAGAAGAATCAAATGGGAAGGAAACAGAAGAGAAGGAAGAGACAGAAGAGACAGAAGAGACAGAAGAGACAGAAGAGGCAGATAGTGGTAATGGTAATGTATCCTACAGTGTCGAACAAACTTCCTTGATTTTAACCAAAGAGGATGGATCAGAACAAATATTTGAGCATGATAATGCTTTTGGGAAGATGGAACCTGTTGATTACTCGCCAACTCGTGAAAAAGTCTTGTTAACACCACAATATGGATGGGAAGAAGGTGGGGCGCTTTATGTCTATTCTAAAGAAAATGGACTAAAGGAAATAATCAATGTCAAAGCTACTTCAGGAGAACAATATTATCCAAGTGGAGCTCTTTGGTTAGATGAGCGCTATATTATCTATATTAATAGTTATATGTATGGGACGATTCCTAGTGGAGAATTACAGATTTATGATACGGAAACACAGCAGATATTGCCACTTGAATTATTTAAAGGCGATGCAGTCCTGCAACTTTCACGCGTAAGTGATGTAGATAAACCTTATATTGTTATGAGCGGAATTCAGTTTACAGATGAAATGTTAAATGATAGTAAATCTTATGTGGAGAACCATGATATCGAAGAAATTCTTGAAATGATTGAATAATGGATAGGAGTGTTATCCGCTCCATACCACTTGTTTATAAAAGATTGTTTTTCTATATACTATTGTGGAAATAAAAAAATTTAATGAATTGGTAAGACGAAGCAGGGTGAATCACAGCCATTTGAAACAGACCTTTTATAAACTAATAAAACCCCGAACAACCATAGGATTTCCATATGGTTGTTCGGGGATAGCTATGTCCAAACCACTATTTTAATTATTCAATAAGACCTTCCTCTTTCAAAAAGTCTACTGCAACATCTTCATATTGTTCTTTGTCAATATCAACACGTGCATTTAGTTCTTGCATTTTTTCATTATCGATTTTTCCGACAAGCATTCCTAATACTTCTTCTAATTCTGGATGTTTTTCTAATGTTTCTGCTCTAATTACTGGTGTTGCGTAGTAAGGAGGGAAGAAGTTTTGATCATCTTCTAGAACCTCTAAATCAAATGCAGGGATACGTCCATCTGTTGAAAATGCATCAATTACATCGACATCTCCGTTTTTAATCGCACTATACATAATGCCAGAGTCCATTGCTTGGGTATCTTTGAATTCTATCCCATAAGTATCAATGAGACCTGGATAACCATCCTCTCTTTCAAGGAATTCTGGTTCAGAGCCTAATGTAAGTTCCGGAGCCATCTTTTTTAAGTCCGAAATAGTTTGGATGTTATACTTTTCAGCGTCTTCTTTTCGAAGTGTTAAAGTGTATGTGTTGTTAAAACCAAATGGCTCTAGCCAAACTAAATTATAGTCTTCTTTAAATTTCTTTTTTACAATGTCATAGGCTTCATCGGGATCACTAACCATGTCCTCTTTTAGAATGCTTAATAATCCTGTTCCTGTATACTCCATGTACATATCATAATTGCCTGTGTTAACTCCTTCAAATGCTGGAGCTGTCCCGCCAAGAAAAGATTCATAGTTTACCTTTAAATCGGTATGCTCTTCAATCAGATGCCCCATCACATAAACCATAATTTCTTGTTCGGTGAAATTTTTACCAGTGATGGTGATGGTATCTTCTCCGCCTTTTCCATTGCTGAAATTTGCAATGACAGTTGACAGTGGGACTAAGACTATTATGGCTGCTATTATCCATATTCGAATACGGCTTTTATTTTTATTTCCTTTTTTACTACCATGTAGACCTTGAGGCGTTACATCCGCTTCCAATACTTTCAATAAATAATCAAATATAATCGCCAATAGAGCAGAAGGAATGGCACCAGCAAGTATAAGCCCAGTATTATATGTTTGTAACCCACGGAAGATTAAATCTCCTAAACCGCCTGCGCCAATGAGTCCAGCAATCGTTGCCACACCAATAATTAAGACAGTTGCGGTTCGGATTCCTCCCATGATTACTCTTAGGGAAAGTGGTAATTCAACCATCCACAGCACTTGGCGATTGGTCATGCCCATCCCAACGCCAGCTTCTATTGCGGATCGTTCTACTCCGATAATTCCTAAATATGTATTGCGCAAAATAGGTAATAAGCCATAAACAGTTAAAGCAATAATGGCTGGAAGCTTACCAGTTCCGATGAATGGCACTAAAAACACTAGTAGCGCAAGACTTGGTATTGTTTGAAAGACGCCAGCTACTCCGATGATGGAGTCTGCGATTTTTCTATGGCGAGTTAAATAAATTCCTAGAGGAACGGAAATCACAATTGCAATGGCAATCGAAAGAAGAGATAAGTACATATGCTCTAAAATTAAGTTCCAAATTGTTGGCCAACGGTTTATAAAGACATCTATTGTCTCTGTAATTATATTAGGAATGGTTCAAACCTCCTTCACCAATTTGATCAGCGATGTACTCAACAAGGCTTGCACGATTGACAATCCCAACAATTTTTGAATCCTTATCAATTACTGGCACAAAACCATATTTGGATTCATTTACTAGTTGAAAAGCCTTTTCTGTCGGTTCATCCAGTTTGAGTGTGTTTACATTGGTGTCCATTATATCTTTTAATGTTAATTCCTCTTCATTGTATCGTTTTTGTACTTCCCAAACAGTAGCAATACCAAGGAAGGTATTAGCATTGTCTGACACAACAAGACTATCTACCCGTTTTCTTCTCATTAATTTCAATGATTCAGCAAGACCACGTGATTGGCCGGCACTTACGGGGGTAATCATTAACTTTTTCAATTTTGGTAAAGAAATATTTTCTTGTAATCGATCTTCTCCGATAAAATTACGAACAAACTCATTTGCTGGATGACGCAAAATATTTTCCGGTCGATCCAGTTGCACGACTTCTCCGTCTTTCATAATACAAATGCGATCCGCAATTTTTAAGGCCTCATCCATATCATGTGTTACAAAGACTATCGTTTTTTGAATTTCTTGCTGTAATCGAACTAATTCATCCTGAAGCTGCTCTCGACTGATAGGGTCCAAGGCGCTGAATGGTTCATCCATCAGGATTATTTTTGGCTCAGCAGCAAGTGCCCTGATAACACCAATTCTTTGTTGCTGTCCACCACTTAGTTCAGACGGATAGCGATCACCGAAAATTTCTGGATCAAGCCCAACCATGTTCATTAAATCATTGATTTTATCCATGTATTGTTCTTTTTTCCATTTTTGAAGTCGCGGAACGAGCGAGACGTTTTCTTTAATCGTCATATGGGGTAACAAACCTATTTGCTGAATGACATAGCCAATAGTTCTGCGGAGTTTTACCGGATCTTCAGTGGAAATATCTTTTCCTTCAATGGTAATGGAACCACTGGAAGGTTCAATTAGTCGATTGATCATCCTCATTGTTGTTGTTTTACCAGAACCACTTGGTCCAATTAGAACAAGCAATTCACCTTCATTCACTTGAAATGAAATATTTTTAAGTGCTTTAAATCCATCTTGAAACGTTTTAGTAACTTCTTTAAATTGGATCAATTTCTACGAACACCTCCAGACTTTTCTTTAAAACTAACTACCCGATTTTGCTAACTAAATAACCAACTTTTTTTAAAATTTATCTTACAGCCATTAACTAGTATAACATTATTTTCGGAAAAATGGGTCCGAAAAGGGATTGTTATGGGAATGGCTCTTGTAGATAAATAAGTTTTTGACTTATGTGAGAAAGTATTTGTGAAATTATTATTCCCATTAGGGAGAAAAAAATGATAAAAAAAAGATTTCATAGAGAAAGGGAAGAACAAATAAGGTTTGTCAAATAGGTCAGATAGCCGACTTATAGACAAACCTTCGTTTTATATTTTTTTAAAAACTAACAGGTTTCTTCATAAATTGTTTAGGTGTAATTCCTGTATTCCTTTTAAACACCTTCGTGAAATAGCTTTGATCGGTAAAATTTAATAGGGAGTGAATATCGGATAAGGAGTGTTCGCCGAATGTCATGAGTTTTTTAGCTTCTTCAATTTTGGTTTGCTGAATATATTCACTGATTGGGATTCCCACTTCTTTTTTAAATAAATTGGACAAATATTTGGGGCTCATATTCAAATGTTCTGCGATGGACTGTAAAGATAGTGGTTCATAGATATGCTTGTAAATATAATTTTTACATTGAAAGATGGGTCTCGAGTGATTTTCTCTTTTGGCTTTTTCTACCCTACTTGCAAACTCATATAAAATATTTTCTGTGAAAAGATGAATGTCCTCTATATCTTGCAATTCTTCCAAGTCTTGAATAAAACTGTCTCCTAAAGAATAAGCAATCTCTGGATGAAGTCCACCTGAAATGGCTGCACGAGTAGCAAGTGTAATGGTTGCAATGGATAAATTTTTTTGGTTTCTTACTTCATTTTTTTTGGAAAGTTTTCCAAAATCAAAAGAAGTGTTTTCTTTAAATGCTTTCCAATAAGGAAGAAGCTTTTCTTTATGTCCATCCATTATATATTGATAGACTTTTTTTTCAGCAATAGGATCATGGTGAAAAGAGGAGTTTTGATGTATTTCTAACATATGTTTATTACACATTTTTTCATCGATTAATTGATTGTCCATTTGCATTTCGGGAGCAATAATATCCTGGTCTTCTATCTTTTTATGGTATAAAAAGTAAAAAAGCTTGGAAACTTGAATTAATTTTGAGCGGTTTATTACAGGAAGAGAATGATAATACTTCCTTAATGACTCTTCCATCTCTTTTTTGCCATAGCTAGAAATCAATTCATCGATTAGCACTTGAGTTGGTCGAGAAGATAATACCGGACCTAATATAACGGTTCCTAAGTTGCCAATAGGAATAAAGAATACGGTTTCATAAAATGGAGTGCTTCTTATAGTGGGACCAGGACTTCTCTTTTCCTCCCTACGAAAGACTTGTCTAAAAAAAGATTGTTTAGAGGGATAAAGGGGGTTAAATGATTCATTTGGTGAAATGTCTATGATTAAGGTTCCTTTCTTATCAAGTACATGAAAAGAGACATTTAATATATCTTTCATTAAGCTACATACATACTCCAAATTCTTCAGATTTAGACGATTTTCCACTAGATTCTCCTCCATTCACTTGAATATTGTCAAAATTTAGAGAGTGATAAGGTAGTTAAAATCCCATAATAATAGAAATTATACCATAACAAAGCTGGATATCATTATATACTTGGACTAAGAAAGTAAGCGCTTACTAATGATCTGCTCATTCTTAAATATACAAGCAGATTAATAGTTTGTAAAATAATTTTCTTAAAGGGAGTGGATTTTATGAGGAAAAAGTATGCTTTTATTTTATTCTTCCTATTTACAATGGTGTTAGGGGCATGTAGTAATAGTTCTTCGACGAGCACAGAAGATTTAACTATTCCAGATAATCCAGAAGATGTAAAAGGGGAAATTACAGTTTGGGCTTGGGCCTTAGAAGCAAACTATTTAGAAAAGGATGTACTTCCGGCATTTAATAAGAAATATCCGAATGTAAATGTAAAGGTTGAGCATATTGGTGTTGATCAAGTATACCAAAAAGTAAGTGCAGGTCTTTCAGCAGGCGGAAGTGGATTACCAGATGTCGTACAGGTAGAAAATAACCGCATTCATTCATTCACAGATGATTTTCCTGATGCATTTACGAATTTAAGTTCGCTAGGTTTTGATAAACATGAAAGTGAATTTTCTAAATCAAAAATTGATGGGTTAAAGGATAAGGATGGAAATATAATCGCAGCACCAAGAGATTTAGGACCAGTTGGTGTCATTTACCGTACAGATATTTTTGAAGAGGTTGGAATAGATCCGGCAAGTATTGAGACTTGGGATGACTATATTGAAGCAGGGAAAAAAGTTGTTGCCCATACAGGCAAGGCTTTTTTAGGAACAGATAGTGATGGACTGCTTCGAATCATGTTACAACAGCAAGGAAGCTATTATTTTACAGAGGATGATAAATTAGATCTTACTTCAGACGCCGCCAAAAAGGCAGTTGATGTTTTACAAAAAATGAAAGATGCTGGATTAATTATCTATACAAATAACTGGGATGGACAGGTAGCAGCAATGAAAAATGGAGAGGTTGCGACACAGCCTGGTGCTGTCTGGTGGAGTGGAACGATGATTGAACAAATGCCTGAGCTGTCAGGTAAGTGGGGCATGTTCCAACTTCCTGCTTTTGAAGAAGGGGGAGGAAGAGCTTCTAATGATGGAGGATCAGCCTTGGCGATTCCAAGTAAATCGGATAATAAAGTTGCAGCATATGTGTTTGCTGAATTTGCATCAACAGATGTAGATTCACAAATTAAGGCGCTTACGAATAGAGGTTTATTCCCAGCTTTATTAGCGGCATATGAAGAGCCTATTTTCAGCGAAGAACAAGAATATTTTAACAACCAAACATTCTTTAAAGATTTTGCTGATACAGTAATAGATATTCCTTCTGTTAATCACAGCAGTGCAGAGTTAGAGCTTAGATCCATTATGACAAGTCAAATGGAAGCATTTTTGCTAGAAGACAAACCAGCAGCACAAATATTAGAAGATGGGAAAAAACAAGCAGAACAGCAAACTGGATTGGTATCAAGCAATTAAAAACTATTCTTGATACAAAATTAGAGGCTAGCTGAGAGATAGAACCTATTTTTGAAGCAGCCTCTAAAAAAGGAGGGAATAAGTGTGGCGGATAATAAAATGCTGGAAACAGGAACGAATCCTATAACAATAAAAAAGAAGAAACAGTTTATCACGCCTAAGACAGTTCCTTATATATTTGTTGGTCCTGCTCTTTTATTGTTTATTGCTTTTACCGTTTATCCTATTATTGCATCTTTTCTATTAAGCTTTCAAACAAAGGTAGCAGGTGTTTATACTTTCTCTGGGTTTGAAAATTATACACGGCTTTTCAGTGACCCGCTCTTTTATAAGGCGCTAGGCAATACCTTTATTATTTTGTTAGTGCAGGTTCCGATCATGTTATTTCTTGCTGTCATTTTAGCCAGTGTATTGAATTCTGGGTTATTAAGAATGAAAGGTTTTTATCGAGTTGCATTTTTTACACCTGCAATTACTTCATTAGTTGCCGCCTCCATCATCTTTGTATTATTACTGAATACCGATTATGGATTAATCAATTATTTGTTAACATCAATCGGACTTGAGAAGGTTCGTTGGCTAACAGACCCATTTTGGGCGAAGGTTTCTCTTATTCTTGTAACAACATGGAGATGGACCGGGTATAATATGGTTATTTTATTAGCTGGTTTACAAAATATTCCGCATAGCTTGTACGAAGCAGCTAGTATAGATGGTGCCAGTACGATAAAGAAATTCTTTTATATCACAATTCCTCAGCTGAAGCCAGTCCTATTATTTACTTTTGTTATGTCTACAATTGGATCCTTTCAAGTATTTGATGAGCCGTACAACTTAACAAATGGTGGTCCAAATAATGCGACGATAACGATTACCTACTATCTATATAATCAAGGGTTCAGTTTCTTTAACTTTGGCTATGCATCTGCCATTGCTTATGTAATCGTGCTCTTTATCGCCGTTCTATCATGGATTCAATTTAAGGTGGTGAGAAATGACTAATGGCAAAACAGAAACGTATTCAAAAAATATTGATGCATCTATTTTTACTTATTGGTGTTGTCATTTCGATTGGACCTTTTTATTGGATGGTTGTAGGTGCAACCAATCCTTCAGGCGATGTATTAGCCTTTCCTCCTAAGTTGATTCCTGGTGATTATTTGCTGGAGAACTTACGAAATTTGAGTAATTCCATCGATATTATGAAAGCAGTAACGAATTCATCTATCATTGCCATTGTGTTTGTGGTAGTAAGTTTATTAATATGCTCGGCAGCTGGCTATGCTTTTGCGAAATTTACATTTAAGGGTAGTAATCTGATTTTTGCATCCTTTTTATTGGCGATGATGATCCCGTATCAGGCTACGATTATTCCCCTGTTTCAGATTTTTGGAGCGATAGATTGGATTAATACGTATCAAGCGATTATATTGCCGCAAATATGCTATCCATTTGCTATCTTTCTGATTAGGCAAAATATGCAAGGGATACCAGATTCCTTAATAGAGGCGGCGAGAATAGATGGTGCAGGTGAATTCTTTATCTTTTTCAAAATTGCTTTACCTACAATGAAGCCGGCTTTGGCAGCTGTTGGGATTTTTCTTTTTACCCATCAATGGAATAATTTTATGTGGCCATTAATAGTGATGACGACACAGGAAAATTATACTTTACCAGTAGCTTTATCCACTTTAGCTGGTCTTAATTCTATTGATTACGGGCAATTAATGTTAGGGACAGCTATTTCGGTAATCCCAGTAATGGCCGTTTTTCTCATCCTGCAAAAGCACTTTATTTCCGGTATTTTAGGTGGTTCGATAAAAGAATAAATGAAATAGATAGGAGATGAAGTCATGACAAAAAAATGGACAGCAGAAAAATTAACACTTGGAGTTTGTTATTATCCAGAGCATTGGCCAGAGGAACTGTGGGAAGATGATTTTCAACGAATGAAGGATTTAGGATTTACCTATGTTCGAATGGGAGAATTTGCATGGACGATATTTGAGCCAGAAGAAGGCGTTTTTTCCTTTGATTTATTTGATCGGGCGATTGGAAAGGCACATAAATTTGGATTAAAAACAGTGCTTGGTACTCCGACGGCAACACCACCAGCATGGCTCACACAGAAGTATCCGGATGTGTTGAATGTCTCACAAACAGGTATTCCATACCAGCATGGAGCACGTCGACATTATAACTATAATTCGGAAAACTATCGAAGATTGAGTTCGGCTATCGTTACAGAAATGGCTAAACATTATTGTGGTAATCCAGGAGTTGTGGGTTGGCAGATTGATAATGAATTAAATTGTGAAATAGATGTTTTTTATTCGGAAGCAGATCATCTTGCTTTTAGAAAATGGACGAAGGAAAAGTATAAAACGTTAGATCAATTAAATGAGGCGTGGGGTACGGTTTTTTGGAATCAGACGTATACAGACTGGGATCAAGTCTATTTAACAAGGTCAACTGTTTCAAATTCACCGAATCCACATCAAATGCTAGATGAAAAGAGATTCATTTCTGATAGTGCCATTTCCTATGCAAAAATGCAAGGCGACATCATTCGCAAATTAACTCCTAATCAATGGGTTACAACAAATGGAATGTTTAAGCATCTCGATAATCATAAACTAACGAACGAAGTGCTAGACTTCTATGCATATGATTCTTACCCTAATTTTGGAAGGGTGCTAGAAGATAAAAGTGAGAAGCCTTTACGCGACCGAAAATGGAGCTGGAATTTAAGTGTTGTGCGCAGTATTTCACCTAATTTCGCGATTTTTGAACAGCAGTCTGGTCCCGGTGGCTGGGTAACAAGACTAGAACAACCGTCACCTAATCCTGGACAGCTCCGCCTTTGGACATATCAATCGATTGCTCATGGTGCAGATTTAGTGATGTATTTCCGCTGGAGAACGGCAACAAAAGGAACAGAAATTTATTGGCATGGTATTAATGATTATCATAATTTGCCTAACCGCCGTATAAAAGAAGTGGAGCAAGTAAGCAAGGAGATTCAACTAATTGGAGAGAAGGTAGTAGGAGCAAATTATCAAGCTGAGATAGCGATTGTCACCAACTATGATAATGAGTGGGACGGGGAATTTGATAAGTGGAGTGGGCCATTTACTTCCATAAGCAAAGATGCTTGGTTTAAAGCGTTGCAGTACAATCACGTACCTGTAGATGCTTATAATTTAAATAGAAACTCTACTATACAGGAGTTGAAAAAATACAAAGTACTAGTGTATCCCCATGCAGCAATTGTGTCAGAGGCAACAGCAGAATTGTTGAAAGAGTACGTAAAACAAGGGGGCAAATTAATTCTAGGATGTCGAAGTGGATATAAGGATGAAACGGGTCAAACTTATATGAAAGCTTTTCCTGGTTATCTAGCAGAGCTTACTGGAATTACAGTAGAAGACTTTACAAGGGAAGCGCAATTTGAAGCTACTCCTAAGATAATTTATAAAGAAAAAACGGAAATCACAACAACCAATTTTTATGAGGTTTTAATAGTAGAAACAGAAAATGCTGAAGTGATTGGGGAATTTTCAAACTGCTATTTTGAGGGAAAGCCTAGCCTAGTTAAACGACAATTTGGCGAGGGTACTTGTTATTACTTTGGTGGGGTTTTTACAATCGAGCTTGCTGAAAAACTAATGGAAGAAACACAAATAAATGATTATCGAAATAAATTTGAGTTACCTGAAAGTGTAGAGTTATCTATTCGCAAGAAAGAAGGGCAGGAATTTGTCTTCTTGTTGAATTATTCTCATTTGTCTCAGGAAATTAACGTGAAACAAGAAATGACAGATATTTTAACAGGAGAGAAGGTTTATCAGAAGGTAAGATTGAAGGGTTATGATGTGTTAGTATTGGAGTGAAACTTGAAATAGTTTTGAAAGAGGGACGTTGTGATAAGAGCAACGTCCCTTTTAAATTCCTATATGCCTTGGTGGGAATTTCCTAATATCTACAAAATAAAAATTATTTTCATATGTATGATTGTCCTTTATACTAGGGAAGTATGTTAAAAATATAATAGGTAAACTAACAATGAAAAATAAATCATTTTAAAATACATTTGATTAGTGAAATTGTTTAAGGAGGAAAAAACGTTTGACGACAATTGAAAAGGAAACAATGATTGTAGATATTAAGAATGTGGATGAAAAAGGTGCTGGACAGGCGGTTGTTTGGCGCGAAAATGAATTAGGAAACAAGAAGAAACTAAAGCTAACAATTCCGCAAACATTACCTGGCGAAAAGGTAAGAGTTACTGTTGATCAGCCACAAAGAAGGCATAGAAAGGCAATGCCAGAAGAAATATTAGCTGCCCATGCGGAAAGAATTGGACCAGAATGCCCTCATTTTGAAAAATGTGGCGGTTGTGTCTGGCAGCATTGGGAATATAATGGACAATTACAACAAAAAACAAATCATGTGAAACATGTAATTGAGGAGCAAGGATTTGACCCCAGCCTAGTAAAAGATACTATCGGAATGGACGAGCCTTGGAGATATCGTAATAAAATGGAATTCACCTTTGCTACAGATGGTTCTCTTGGTTTACATGAGCAAGGGAATTTTAGAAAAATCATTTCTTTAGAAACTTGCCTTATTGCTGGAAAAGAAATGGTGGAAGCAGCACTTGAAGTAGCTACATGGGTAAAAGAACATGAATTAAAAGGCTATAACAAAGATACACACGAGGGACTTCTTCGTCACTTGATGGTGAGACAGTCTTTTGCTACAGGGGAAATGATGTTGGCTTTATTTGCAACAGAAGCTCCAGATGGATCTTTAAAAAATGCAGTGGACATTTTAGTTGCTCGCATTACAGAAAAATTCCCACAAGTAAAAAGCTTTATGTGGCTAGAAAATACGGATTGGGCAGATCGTACACAATCAGAAAAAAGCCATACATTAGCAGGCAGAGACTTTATATATGATGAAATGGATGGATACCGTTTCCGAGTTTGGTTTGATACATTCTTCCAAACGAACCCAACACAAGCACAAAAATTAGTTGATTTAGCTGTAGATATGGCAGAACCAAAAAAATCAGAGAATATGATTGACCTTTTTTGTGGTGTAGGTACTTTCTCCCTTCCTTTTGCAAGCAGAGTTGGCAAGCTTGTAGGAATTGAAATTGTAGAAAGCTCGATTGAATCAGCCAAACGTAATGCTGGCGATAATGGCATTGATAATGCTACATTCTTAGCACAAGATGCAAGAACTGGATTAGCCCAAGTTTTAGAAACATTTGGCAGACCAGAATTACTATTGCTAGATCCACCACGGTCTGGAGCAGGTGGAAAAGTAATGAGACGTATCGGACGCTCTCAGCCAGAACGTATCGTTTATGTATCTTGTAATCCAGATACGTTTGCAACAGACATCAAACAGCTTGAGCCATTCGGCTATACATTAAAAGTAGTACAGCCTGTGGACTTATTCCCACATACGGTTCATGTAGAATGCTGTGCATTATTAGTTCGAAATAGTTAAGATTGAAAACTGATATCGGCTTTTTTCTGATATCAGTTTTCTTTTTTACAGGAGAATTAATTCTTAAGGTGCGGGTAGAAGAACCATTGGGAAAAGAATTAACTTTTAATAAGTTGTACTAATCATTTAACTTCTCCTATTTACACAATTTTATCCGGGAAAACAGAGCAAATGGTCATATCGAGTAATATCTAATTGTAAATATATAGTTATTTCTCCCAATTATCCCGTGAAATCTTACAGCTTTTCCAACAATTATGTAATGAGTTTTGCTTGCAAACCTGTTAGCCTTGTATATGGGCCTGTTAAAACAGGAGGTATACAAAAATGAAACAGTTATTATTTATAGCAACTACCATTACTTTAGTTATTGGTTCTTATATATATGTTCCATCTTTTGCCGTAGCAGCATCAATTAATACAGAAGAAACAAAAAATGTATCAACAAGAAAATTTGCTGTTGATAAGAAGGAGAATGTAAAAGCTTCTGATGAATCAGCAAATCTAACGAACAATGAAAAGAATTTACTGGCCCGTCTTGTTCATGCAGAAGCGAAGGGTGAGCCGTTTGCCGGTAAAGTGGCAGTAGCTGATGTAGTATTAAATCGTGTGGAAAATAAGCAGTTTCCTGATTCAGTAGAAAGTGTCATTTATGAAAAGAATGCCTTTCAACCTGTACAGAACGGTTCAATCCAAAAAAAAGCAGATAAAGAGTCACGTAAAGCAGTAGAAGAAGCGTTAAAAAATGGAAAAGAGAACAAAGAGCTTCTCTATTTTTATAATCCAGACACTGCAACAAGTGATTGGATTTTCTCAAGAACAGTAGTTAAACGAATAGGTAATCACGCGTTTTCTATATAATAAGAAGAAATTGATATTTCGTTTTAAGAAAATATAAAAACTAATGTAATGAGAGGGGGAATTCAATATGAATACTCCTCTTTTTTATTTTAACCATCTTAAATAATCGTAGAAAGGAAAATATTTGAAACTTTATAATCTGTCTATTCGTATATGTTAATAGCATGGAGGGGTTGAGATGAAAAGAATTCATTATAAAGCTTTCAGTATCGCTTTATTTCCTATTATTTTATTATTAATTGGCTGTACAGAAAAAGTAGATGAGAAAACAGATGAATACATACAGGCAGTAGATGCTGTTTTACATAATGCCTTAACAGGGCCAGATGATACATTGAAAGAAATACTAGAGCTGGAGGACGGAAAAGAAAGATCCACAGCCTTGACTGAATATGAAGAGAGTTTATATAAAGATTATTTTGCAAGTGAAACAGCATACAAAGATTTCATTTCAAGATATGGAACAGTATTTATGACAGAATCGCATAAAAACAACTATATACTTGCGGTAGAAAATATTGAATATGAAAGAACACATTCTAAAGAGAATATATATAATTTTTCCATCCAATTACAGTATCAGAAAGAGGGAAAATCACAAGAAGTAAAAAATATAACCGGGCAAGCTGATTTAAATGATGAGCAGAAAATCGAAAGAATGCTAATCCGCGTCAATGATTTATGGGGGTCTTTTCCAAAAGATAAAAGGGAATAAAAGCAATGGCGGCGAATAACAATGCTTTAATGTTGGTAATAGCAGGCTTATCTCGGCAGCAAATAATCATATTGAGTCCTCAATTCACTAATTTTCTCAAGTCTTTGTAGATTTGCTGCTTCATTCTCCGCTCCAACTGCAAGGACAAGATTCTCGATTAAATAGGTTGGACCAATCATCGAATGGAACTCACGGATATCTCCTCTACTTGCAAATAAAACAATATCAGCTTGTGTCGTAAATTCTGAAATAAGCTGGTCTGTAATGATAATGATTTTATAGCCAATTTGCTTACGATAATCCATAAGCGCCTGTGCTTCTGGAAGCAAACGGATAAAGCCAAATATAATGATTACATCCTCTTTGGAAAAATGGGTAAAGTCTTCTAGTAATTCACTTCCTCCTTTATGAAGGATAGAAAAGTTTAATCCATATCTAACTATTCGATACTTCAGTAATTCTCCAAGTCCTAAGGAAGGGCCAGGACAATATAAATAGACTTTTCTTGCGGAAATAATCGAGTGAACAGCATTTTTAAAAGTATCTTCTCGAAACTGCTCTATTGTTTTATAGAGATGTTGGATAGAAGCATTAAGTGTATGGTATGGGAAAGCTTGTTTATCGACCGTATTTATTAGTTTTGCTATTTTCTTGGCAGGGGATGGCTTTAGCTGGGCAGCAATTTCTCCTTTAAATTCCTTTAAATTTTTAAAGCCGACTATACGCCAAAATCTAGACACAGATGCAATGCTAACATTAACTGCTTCAGCTATTTCCTGTTCCGTTAATAATAGAACTTGATGCGTGTTTTTTTGAAGATAATCTGCAATTTTGTATTGGCTTGGCGACATTGATTTTGTATTCCATTTAAACATAACCTCTAACCTCCGTCTTTATTTGACCTTAATATAGCACATTTTTTTCTTCACAAATTATTCCTGATAATTTTTTTACATAATGTTAAAAAACGATAATAAATTTACGTTCCTTTTACTTGTCTACCATATTCCATTAAATTCTGTGCTTTATGATAAAGGTATTCAAATAAAGGAGGCAAATAATATGAATCAATTAAAAGATAGGTATGTTTTAACACAGTCTCAAAAGATGATGGTATTCATTTTATCTATGTCCTTATATGGACTCTCCAACATGATTACAGAACTTATTCCTGCTTTTCACCTTGGTCCTGTCGAATTTTCCGTTGAGTATTTTGCATTTATTCCATTGACTTTATGTATGCTATTTCATCCTTTATATGCTGCAATTGGAGCTGCTTTAGGAGAAGTTGTTTTTGGTGAGATAATGCTAGGACAATTTGGTGGTTTTGGGGAATTAGAAAAATTTATTACTTTTTCTCTTGCCATGTTTATTGCTGGATCCCTTGTGAATGATCCAAAGAATAAAAGGCAGGTTGGAATTGCTGCAATAACAGGTGTCATCATTCATCAAGCATTAAGCTCAATGGTTGATATTGGAAAAGTATGGATAGGTGTAGAAGAGCTGGAGGCGGTTCCTGGATTAGCGGAAAGTGTTGTGATTGTGGAAGGGTTTGCTTTCTTAAATGATGTATTATTTTCCGGAATCCTTTTTGCTCTCTTGCCAACCTTATATTTAGTGCCACGTTTATATGGGAAAATGGAGCCATTATTAGGCATGAAGCCGAGAAATAATAAAATGAAGTACTCTATGGGCAGTATTGTAACGCCTAAATTGATTCTTGTTGGTATTGTGTTAGCTTGTTTCGCCTTTTTCTTTGAATATTTATCAGAAGCAGGATTTAATGTCGAGTGGGAAGCAGATTTTCTAAAGTCATACGGTGATTGGTTTATTTGGGTAAGCATTGCTGCTGCGGCATGCATAGCTGGTATTACTATAGGTATCATGCAGAAAATGAAAAAGAAAAATAATGCAAGTAATGAAGAAAGGATTCAGTTATGACCATTCAAATTGAAATAGAGAAAGTTTCCTTTCAATATCCAGGTGTTGAGGAGCCAGTATTAGATAATGTTTCGTTATCGGTTCATCAAGGCGATTTCCTTGGCATTATTGGTAGTAATGGGAGTGGGAAATCCACTCTATGTAAATTAATAAATGGCCTTATTCCTCATTATTATGTAGGAGATTATTCTGGAAAAGTTACCGTTAATGGACTGGTTACGACAGAGCATAAAGTAACTGATTTTTCTTCCCATGTTGGATATGTTTATCAAGATTTTGAAAATCAGCTTGTTAGTCCGCGTGTATTGGAGGACGCGAGCTTTGCCCCTCTTAACTTCGGGTATGCGGATTATCTTGAAAGGGGTAAAAAAGCCCTGGATTTAGTTGGTCTAAAGAATCATGACGATGAATTTATTTGGCAATTAAGCGGAGGGCAGAAACATCAGTTAGCCTTAGCTGGTGCATTGGCGTTGGACCCGGATATTCTTATTATTGATGAACCAATTGCACAGCTTGATCCAGAGCATGCTACACAAATCTATGCTATTTTAAAAAAATTAAATCAAGAGTATGGGAAAACAATCATTGTTATTGAGCATCATACCGAATTTATTGCGGATTATTGCAACAAAGTAGTTCTGATGGATAAGGGGAAAGTTGTCTGGAATAAGGAAACAAAAGAAGCTTTAACAGAAGTAAATGAGTTGCTACAACGGCAAATTTATCCGCCACAAGTAACGTTAGCAGCCTATCAATTAGGATATTCAAAAGAGGTATTGCCAGTTACAGTGGAAGAGGCAGAAGTTTTTTTTCAGACCGTTTCACAAAGAGAGAGGAAGAATAACATAGAAAATGACAAGGAATTCACGAAGCGTGAAAGGTTGATACAAATAAGAGATGCAAGCTTTTCACATAAACTTGTTGATCGCTCCAAAAAGCAAGTAGTGAAAGGCATAAACATTGATATTTATAAAAATGATTTAATTGCATTTGTCGGCAACAATGGAGCAGGAAAATCTACGCTTATGCGTTTATTAACAGGACTTGTAAAACCAGAGACAGGAGAAATACTTGTTCAAGGTCAAAATACTCGCCATTGTTCGCCAGAAAAACTGGCAGATGTCGTAACATATATTTATCAAAATCCAGAAGAGATGTTTATTGAAGACTGTGTGAGAAGAGATGTAGAGTTCTTTTTAAAAGCGCGAAAGGTTCCTGGATTCGAGGAACAGGTTGATCGAGTGTTGAAGCAATTTGAATTGACAGAGTTGCAGGACAAGGACAGTCGATTAATGAGTGGTGGTCAGCAAAGAAGAGCATCCCTTGCGATTGGAGTAGCGATGAATCCATCTATTATTTTGTTAGACGAACCAACGGCAAATCTTGATATAGCGACACGTAAGCATATTACAAAATTAATTGATTCCTTACAGGCGCAAGTGGGAGCAGTCCTTATTGCTACACATGATATGCAGCTTGTCACAGAATGGGCCAATCGAATTATCGTTCTCCATGAAGGAGAGATTATCCATGATGGCAATCGTGAATCCGTATTTAGTAACCATACCCTCCTAGAAAAAGCAGGTCTCAAGCCTCCGCAAATTCTGGAATTGAGCAGAAGAATGAAGCAGAAAAACTTAGCTTATACTGTCACAGACTTTGTGCAATCAATCGATACAAAGGAGCGCTTGTTAAATGGAGTATACTAGAAAATTAACGGAAAAACTGTCTGTAGAGCAAGTGAAGATTGAGCTGCTTCATACTGCTTATGGAAATAATGAAACGTTTCTCGCAAAGCTTGATCCTCGGACGCTATTTATCTGGTATTTATATTTCGGAATTGCTCCGTGGTTTATTCATAATCAGAGTATATTAATAGGGTTGTTTGTATTTATGGCCATTACAACCTTTATGTCCAAGGTTACACCTTTAGTAATTATCATTCTTTGTCTCGGTTTACTTGGCCAGGGAGGATATCTACTGATTGCCTCTTGGTTTTTTGGTGGGGATTTACAAGTCATTGTTCCTCTATTAACACTGACTTTAAAGCTCTCTATTATTTCTTTAGCTAGTATCACAGTGTTTTGCTCCATGGATCCTGAAAAATTAAGCAATGGACTTTTGAAAATTGGAGTTCCCGGACAAGTGTCCTTTAGTATTGCCTATGGCTATCGTATGCTTCCTAGTCTTCTAGAAGAATATCACCACGTATTTCTTTCCTTTCGTTTGCGTGGAAAGGCACCGGAGAAGCATGGAATTCTTTATTGGCGATCTATCATTTATTTTTCAAAGATAGCCGTTCTTTCCTTTTATCCCTTACTACTTAGTACTGCAAAAAGAGCACGTACAACAGTAGAAGCATTAGAAACAAAAGGAAGTTTTTATGCATTTAGTCGGCCGGAGATAAAGAAAATCAAACTTGCACATCTTCATTTTCAATATAGAGATTATTTGTTTTTAATGGTGTCTGTGCTTTATCTATTATTTTTATATACATTCGTCTTTTTATTTCTGTAGGAGGGGTTATAAATGAGAATCGATTTACATAGTCATGTGAAAATTTCCAAAAAAACTGATTTTATGCCAGAATATTTTCAAGAAATGATGAAAGAGGCAAGAGAAGCTGGGTTAACAGGAATAGCGATGACAGAGCATTTCAATACAAGGAGATATACAGATATTTATAATTTTCTGGATACGCATTATCCATATGAGAATAACTATTACATGATAGATGGGTTAAAGCTATTTCCAGGAATAGAAGTAGATGTGAAAGAGATTGGTCATATTTTGCTTATTGGTAATCGAAAGGATGTTTTATCCATCAGAAGCTTATTAGAAACTAACACGAGTGAGGATAATTTTCTTGCCTTTGATAAGTTAATGGATATAGCAGAACATTATGATATTCTAAAAATTGGTGCCCATGCTTTCCGTGATAGTACCCCTCTTTATCATTTGAAGGCAGAACAGCTTAAGCGTTTGGATGCCCTTGATCTAAATGGAAAAGATCTTTATGCTCAAGGTCAAAAAGCTTATCGAGAAAAACTAGAGGATTTTGCGGGGAAATTAGGACTTCCAGTTGTTGGCGGAAGTGATACACATCATTTTTTACAATATGGCTGCATATATAATGAGTTTCAAAATGAATGTGATTCAGTGGAACAATTGAAGGCATCCATTGTTTCTGAACAATATAAAATCCACATCTCTGAAAATCTAAATTTAAAAGTAAAAGCAGCTACTTTAACGAAGAAGTGGATGAAAAAAGCGTTAGAAAAAGAGAAACAGTTATTTGGATAAAAAGGAAGAGACAGGAATAACTGCCTGTCTCTTATTTCATCGCAACCCCATACCGCATTTCTTCTGATAACTCTTTTCCCGTTTTTTTCAATAGTTGTATATAGTCTTCAAGGATGTCATCTCCTACTCTAGAAACTAATGTAGAAATGCTAAGTGCTGCTAGTATTTGTCCATGCTGATTAATAATTGGTACTGCGATACAGCGGACACCTAGTTCGTTTTCTTGATCATCCACAGCATACTCGTTATGTCTCACCTTTTCTAATTCAATAAGAAAATCTTCTTTCTTCGTAATAGTCCGGTTTGTAGCTTGCGTAAACGGATAGCCGTCTAATAGGGAATCAATTATTTCTTGTTTTTGATAGGATAACAGTAATTTTCCGATTGCAGTACAATGAAGGGGAATTCTCCGTCCAATTCGAGAGTAACGAATAACAGAATTAGCCCCTTCTTCCTTGTCAATGTATACACCTGCATTCCCGTCTAAAATACCTAGATGACATGTTTGGCCAGTTCTTAGTGCCAATTCAACGAGATATTTATTGGCGATTTGCCTGATATTTAAAGTATTGATAACTAAATTACCTCTTTCCACGAGCTTTAAGCCTAAACGGTATTTTCCGTTTTCGGGATTTTGATCAATATAGCGAGATTGCTGGAGCGTCTTTAATAGGGAATGTACAGTACTTTTATGTAATCCCATTTGGTCACTAATTTCCGTGATTTTTAATTCGATCGTGTGCTCATTAAATAGGTCTAGTATTTGCAGGGCACGTTCCACAGATTGAATGATTGGCATAATATCTTCTCCGTATTCGTTTTATAATATTTAACTAATTGCTATTATAACAAACTAATCTAGTAATTTTACATTAATATAGCCATATGAAAATAGCAATGTCTATTTTAAAATTATTAAAAATTCGAAATTAATTATATGTAAGTGTTTACTTTTGAGGGCTGTATGTTATAATCAACTCGAATAGACTAAATAGTAGGATTGGGTTTTATAATATAAAACAAAAAAAGAGTGGAGAGGGAAATATGACCGAACTAAATTACTTTAAAGGAATTATTCCGCCAGTTTCAAGTATTGTTGATAAAGAAGGAAATCTGAAAGAAAAAGAAATGGCGCTATTAATTGACAAACTAATAGAGGAAAAAGTAAACGGTTTATTCTTTTTAGGTACTGGTGGAGAATTTTCGCAAATGTTTATAGAGGAAAGAAAAGCAATAGCTGAGTTTGCTGTTAAGTATGTTGACAAAAGAGTTCCTGTGTTAATTGGAATTGGCAGTGCGAATACTAGGGAGGCACTCCAGCTCAGTCAACATGCGGAACAAATAGGTGCAGATGGAATTGTTGCCATTAATCCGTATTACTGGAATTTGACCGAAGAGAATTTATATACATACTTCAGTGACATTGCGAAATCTGTAAAGTTACCGGTTCTACTTTATAATTTTCCAACGCTAACAGGACAGGATTTAACACCTGATTTTGTGGGAGAGCTTGTTTTAAACCATAAAAATATAGTTGGCATTAAAGAAACGATTGATTCTATCGGACATATTCGCGAAATGATTGATAAGGTCAAAAAGGTGAATCCTAATTTCTCCGTATTTTGCGGGTTTGATGATCATCTATTTAATACATTACTGCTAGGTGGAGACGGAGCAATATCAGCTAGTGCAAATTTTGCTCCACAATTATCGGTTGGTATATACAATGCCTTTTTAACAGGAGATTTTGAAAAAGCAGTTTCTTTCCAAAAACATTTATCCATTTTGCCACAACTATATAAAATTGATAGCCCATTTGTAAATGTAGTGAAGGAAGCATCCGAATTATGTGGTATTGATATTACAACAGAGGTTTTGCCTCCTACAAAAACACTAAGCGCAGAGAAGAAACAGCAAGTGAAAGAAATTTTGCAGCAGGCAAAACTATTATAATAGAAGGTCAAGTTTTTCTTTTTGGAATGATTATTTGTTTACTAAACAAACACAAGATGGAGGGATAAAGTTATGACATTACCATTTATTTTTGAAAACGAGAATGAATCCCTTTATGAAGTAAGAACGAATGCGAAGGGGCCGACTGGAACACTGCCACTTATTGCACAAATGTTGGAGGATTCGCCAAGTGGGGATTTATTCGGACTTAGTCAAAATGTAGGGATGGGATGGAAACCGAAAGATCTATTAGGAACAGAAGTCCTGATTCTAGGCACAAAAGGCGGTATACGGGATCACAATGGAGAGCCAATTGCATTAGGGTATCATACAGGGCATTGGGAAGTAGATATTTTAATGGCAGAGGCAGCAGAAGAAATTCGAGTGCATAAAGGGGTTCCTTTTGCTGGATTTGTTAGTGACCCTTGTGACGGTCGTTCTCAAGGAACACTAGGGATGTTTGATTCTTTTCCCTATCGAAACGATGCAGCAATTGTTTATCGACGTTTAATCCGTTCATTGCCAACTAGAGAAGCAGTAATAGGCGTTGCGACCTGCGATAAGGGACTTCCTGCCATGATGATTGCGCTTAGTTCTATGCATGATCTACCAACCATCATTGTGCCTGGTGGCGTTACTTTACCTCCAACAATCGGGGAAGATGCAGGGAAAATCCAAACAATTGGTGCACGATTTGCCAATAAAGAAATTACCTTGAAAGAAGCTGCAGAGCTTGGCTGTTTGGCATGTGCTACACCAGGAGGAGGCTGTCAATTTCTTGGTACTGCTGCAACTTCTCAAGTAATTGCAGAAGCATTAGGCATTGCCATCACACATTCCGCACTTGCTCCATCTGGACAAAAGATTTGGGCGGAAATGGCAAGGCAGTCAGCAAGAGCAGTTTTAGAAATGGAAAAGAATCATATTACAACAAAGGATATTATTACAGATAAAGCAATCGAAAATGCAATGGTTCTTCACGCTGCATTTGGTGGATCAACCAATCTTTTATTACATATTCCAGCACTTGCATATGCTGCTAAATGTAAAATACCTACAGTTGATGATTGGGCAAGAATTAATCGCAAAACTCCACGTTTAGTAAGTGTTTTGCCTAATGGACCAGATCATCATCCAACAGTACGTGTTTTTCTTGCTGGAGGTGTACCAGAAGTGATGCTTCATTTGCGAAAATTAGGACTTTTACACGAAGATGTCCTTACCGTTACTGGCCAGACTTTAGGAGAAAACTTAGATTGGTGGGAAAAATCCGAACGGAGAGCGCTATTAAGAAAACGTTTATTAGAAGCAGATGGAGTCAATCCTGACCAAGTAATTATGGATCCAGACACAGCAAAAGCAAGAGGGCTTACTTCTACAATTACTTTTCCAAAAGGGAATATTGCTCCTGAAGGATCTGTTATCAAATCAACTTCTATTGATCGATCGGTAGTAGGAGAAGATGGAATCTATAGACATACAGGAGTAGCAAAGGTATTTACATCTGAGAAATCTGCTATTACTGCGATAAAAACTGGTGGAATAAAAGCAGGAGATGTAATGGTTGTAATGGGTGGAGGACCATCTGGAACAGGGATGGAAGAAACCTATCAATTAACTTCGGCATTGAAATATTTACCTTTTGGCAAATATGTGTCCCTAATAACTGACGCTCGTTTTTCAGGTGTTTCAACAGGGGCCTGCATCGGGCATATTGGCCCAGAAGCATTGAGCGATGGACCAATCGGAAAACTTCGTGATGGAGACTTAATCGAAATTATGGTTGATTGTGAAAACTTGGTAGGATCTGTTAATTTTATTGGCACAGGAGATCAGCGATTATCAAAAGAAGAAGCAACACATGTTTTAGAAACACGAGAAGTTCATCCAGATCTTAAACCAGACCCGGATTTGCCAGATGATACAAGGCTTTGGGCAGCACTACAAGCAGTTAGTGGCGGTACTTGGCGAGGCAGTGTGTACGATGTCGACCGAATTATTGAAGTATTGGAGGCAGGAAAGAAGGCGTTAGCGAAAGAAGCAGGTTCTTTCTCCAGATAAAATTGGTAAGAAAGCGAAAGGATTAATGGTGTAACATAGTTTTATTTTTGATTCGTTGTAAGCGTAAACAAAAATAAACGATTGGAGGAATTAAGATGTCGTCGAATTTACAAAGGGAAGAGGTTACGCCGACACAAGCAACACCAGCCGGAGAAAAAATAAGTTTAGTAGAAAGAATAGGTAAAGGAATGTACTAGATTTGTAGATTCCTTTCCAATTATCTGAAGAATGTACGAATCTATAAGAAAAGGGGTTATAAAATGAGTAAAATAATCAATCCAGTCTTGCCAGGTTATCATCCTGATCCTTCTATTTTAAGAGTCGAAGATGACTATTATCTAGCTGTCTCTACTTTTGAATGGTTTCCAGGCGTACAGATTTATCATTCAAAAGACATGATTAATTGGCGACTGCTAACATATCCATTAACAAGGGAATCCCAATTAAATATGATTGGGAATGTCAATTCAGGTGGTGTGTGGGCACCATGTTTGAGTTATTCAGATGGCTTGTTTTATTTAATCTATACAGATGTGAAAAGTAGAGTGGGAGCTTTTAAGGATACTCATAACTATTTAGTGACAGCTGAAAATGTGGAAGGACCATGGTCTGAGCCGGTTTACCTTAATAGCAGTGGTTTTGATCCATCCTTATTTCATGATGAGGATGGTAGAAAGTGGTTACTTAATATGATTTGGGATTTTCGTAAAGGGACCAATTCATTTGCTGGAATTGCGCTACAAGAATATTCAGTAGAAGAAAAAAGATTAGTTGGGCCGATTCACAACATCTTTAAAGGCTCAGAGATTGGTTTAACAGAGGCGCCTCATTTATATAAGCGAAATGGCTTCTACTATTTAGTGACAGCTGAAGGGGGAACTTGGTATACGCATGCGGCAACAGTAGCTAGATCAACCTCTTTATTCGGGCCATACGAAATTGATCCAACCAATCCAATTTTAACTTCAAACGAAGACGATAAGAATCAACTACAAAAAGCAGGTCATGGAAGTTTAGTGGAAACACAAAATGGTGAGTGGTATATGGCACATCTATGCGGAAGACCAGTAGTTGATAAAAAATGTACACTGGGGAGAGAAACGGCGATCCAAAAATGTTATTGGACGGAAGATGACTGGCTGCGCGTTGTAGGAGGACCAAATCCATCGACCATTGTGGAGGCGCCTCATTTAAAGCCACATCCTTTTGAAAAAGAGAGCAACTATGATGATTTCCAAGGTCATTCTTTAAAGAAGTACTGGAACTCTTTAAGAAGAATATTTAGTGAAGAATGGCTTTCCTTAACGGAACGACCAGGATATTTAACTTTAAAAGGTGGGGAATCAATGAGTTCTCTTCATCATCAAAGCCTGCTTGCGCGCAGACTAGAGACTTTCACAGCGGAAGTGGAAACAGCTGTTGATTATACACCAGAAAACTTTCAACAAATGGCTGGATTAATTTTTTATTATGATACTGATGATTATGTGTACCTCCGAATTACGACACATGAAACGTTAGGAAAGTGTATCGGAATAATTGAATCCAAACATGGCGTTTATGATGAACTATTGGATCAAGATATCTCGTTAAAATCCATTGGGGAGATTAAGTTAAAGGCAAAAGTCAATCATCAATGGCTACAGTTTGCTTATGCAGAAGGAGACAGTGAATGGAAGGATATCGGCAGTAAAATCGATATTAGTTATTTGTCGGATGATGATGCAGATTATATCCGCTTCACAGGAACCTTTGTGGGGGTATGTACACAAGATTTAAGTGGGCAAAAGAAACCAAGTTATTTTCCATACTTTAAGTATGATGAGTTATAAACAGAATATCAGAAAAGGGTGCTGTTAACTTTTCAGTACCCTTTTTTTACGTGTTAGGAAATGGTAAATGAATCATGTTTCCCTATAGGAAGTGATATTAATGTAAATAGTTCACCAATCAGACATAACTTTGTGAACTGAATGTGAATTAAATCACAAACATCTTTATTACGTTGGAAATGGTGATATTATATAAGTGTAGTAAGAAACAAACAAGATCTTGTAAAAATGTGAAATAGTGAACAATATAATCAGATAACTAATCTTAAGGAGATGGAGTAAAATGTTAGACTTATTAAGAAATAATAAAGTGGTTGCCGGAATTTTAGCGATATTT